>NZ_JUEI01000066.1:0-69670 GCF_000802655.2 Paenibacillus sp. IHB B 3415
TCAAAAAAACCGCTCCCAGCAAGGGTTTGGAATTATGAAATTGTCTCTTTCATACAACAATTCCGGATTTGGGGCGATATGTGAGGGGAAATGTTGTATTATGTGCAGGATTTCAACCATCTGCTGAAACGCTGAGACAATATCTAGGCCGCACGCAGAAATGGCACCTGTCCCGGAAGGTCCGGGGAGGCGCCATGCTTTTGATATCAGAAACCGGGCAGCCGTTCACGCCGCCTTTCGTTTATATACACGCATCGCAAACAGATATGCGGCAACCAGTATCCCCAGGCACCAGGCAAGTGCAGTCCAGATGTCATGTCCGGCAGGCTGCCCCGCCAGCAGGGCGCGGATAGTCTCCACAATGGAGGTTACCGGCTGGTTCTCGGCAAAAGCGCGGACAGCCCGCGGCATGGTTTCAGTCGGCACAAACGCAGAGCTGATGAAGGGAAGGAAGATTAGCGGGTAGGAAAAGGCGCCTGCGCCGTCCACCGATTTGGCGGACAGTCCGGCAATCGCCGCGATCCAAGTCAGGGCCAGCGTGAACAGCGCCAGTATACCAACCACGGCAAGCCATGCCAATACTCCTGCCGGAGAGCGGAAGCCCATAAGGAGTGCTACAAGAATGATGACGGCAACCGAAATCGCATTGGACACGAGTGAGGTCAGCACATGCCCCCAGAGCGCCGCCGAACGCGCAATCGGCATCGAGTGGAACCGTTCGAAGATGCCGCTCTGCATATCCATGAACAGCCGGTAGGCCGTATAGGAGATGCCACTGGCAATTGCGATCAGCAGGATGCCGGGCAGCAGGTAATTCACATAGTTGTCTGTACCGGTCTGAATGGCCCCGCCGAACACATAAACGAACAGCAGCAGCATGGCGATCGGAGTGATGGTGACTGTGATGATGGTATCCAGGCTGCGGATAATATGGCGCATGGAACGTCCAAGCATAACGCTCATATCACTGAGGAAGTGTCTCGCTGTCATTTCCATTTTACTTTCCCTCCCTTTTACCGGTGATGGCGAGGAATATCTCTTCTAATGTGGGTTGTTTCTCCACATACTCCACCTTGTCAGGCGGAAACAGCTTCTTCAGCTCCGTGAGTGTGCCGCTCGCAATGATCCTGCCCTCATGCAGGATGGCGATTTGATCGGCCAGCTGCTCGGCTTCCTCCAAATACTGCGTGGTCAGGAATACGGTTGTGCCCTTAGCAGCAAGCTCTTTGACCGTCTTCCAGACTTCGCCCCGCCCTTCGGGGTCAAGTCCGGTGGTAGGCTCGTCGAGAAAGATAAGCTGCGGCTCTCCCACAAGGCTCATGGCGATGTCCAGTCTCCGGCGCATACCGCCCGAATAAGCAGACACCCTGCGGCTCCCGGCTTCGGTCAGGCCGAACCGCTTCAATAGTTCATCCGCTATCTGATACGGATGGTTCAGGTGACGGAGTCTGGCGATCATGATCAGGTTCTCACGCCCGGTCAATATCTCGTCCACGGCGGCAAACTGTCCGGTCAGGCTGATCGACTGGCGTACATGATCAGGCTTCGATGCTACATCAAAGCCGTTTACGGTGGCACTTCCCCCGTCCTGTTTCAGCAGGGTAGTGAGGGTTCTGACAATCGTTGTCTTACCCGCACCGTTGGAACCGAGCAGCGCGTAAATTTCGCCGCGCCGCACCTCGAAATCGACGCCTTTCAGAACTTCTATATTATTGAAGGATTTTCGCAAACCTTTTACTTCTATTGCATTGCCCATTTCTGTTTCCCCCTTTCACTTTGTTTTATCCGTCACCTTTTTCATGGCCTTGGCTTCTTCCTGGTCTACAGATTCCTGATAGAGGTCAGCGTAGGTTTTGGAATCTTTGATGAGATCGTCACAGAACGCCGCTACATCACTGCCCGTCACTTCGAGCACCCCTTTTCCCAGGGCAGCACCCTCTGCAAAAAGATCGACAATCCCCGAAAGCAAACCATTTCCCTCTGTCAGCTCTACAGGACCGACCTTAAACAGATATTTTTGCAGCTCTTTATATACAATCTGGTAATCCTGCGGCAGTGCTTTGACACGCGCAACATGCGCCCGCCACTCTTTTTTGCCCTCGATCATATCCCGTATTTTCATAATATCCTCCTACTTCCCTAATTTTTTGGCAATATTATCGTTAAGCTGCTTGCGCCATTTGTCGCGGTAAGTCTTTGCTCCTTCTTCACCAGCCAGCGCTGAACAGAAGCCTTTGATATCGTCACCTAATACCTCGCCGGCATTCTGGCCGTCCGCCGCCGTTTCTTCCAGCAGGCCAAGCACACCGTCAAGAATGGGCATGAGGTTACGGCCGGTGAAATCAGAGTGCGGCCAAAGCTCGGCTTTAATTTTTTCCCAGGCCGCCTGATAATCAGCCGGGAGCTTTTTTACCCGCAGCTCAAAAGCCTGGAATTCTTTGGTCATGTCTCTGCCGGTGATTTTTTCCCAAAAATTCATTGATTTCTCTCCTTTAACTCGTTCATTTTGGATGATACAAACTCCCATTTCCCCCAAAACTTATGCAGCTCCTCACGCCCCGCATCATTCAGCGCAAAGAATTTTCGCGGCGGTCCCATATCCGAAGGTTTCTTAGAGGTATCTACCAGCTTGCTTTTCTCAAGCCGGATCAGGATGGTGTACACCGTTCCCTCTACAACATCGGTGAAGCCGAGGGCATTCAGCTGCCTTGTGATTTCGTAACCGTAGGTTTCGTTGCGGCTTATAATTTCGAGGACACAGCCCTCAAGTACGCCCTTGAGCATTTCTGTCAGATTATCCAGCACAATTCCTCCTCACTACTCTGTATGACTGGTATTCAGTATTACTTACTACCACTACATAGTAACACGTAGTAGTGGATTGTCAATAGCTGTTATTCTGATAATTAAGCTAAAGGGCGGGTTTGTTTAATCCACCCTCCTCCGTTAAACTAAGGTTGTATCCGGCAGGCTAAAAAGGAACATAAGGAGGCTGCATATGGGGCGTGTAATCCTGCAGATGAATGTGACACTGGACGGTTGCTGTGACCACACGCAGGTGATAGCGGATGAGGAGCTCCACCAGTATACGGTGGACTTGATGGACCAGGCCGATGGCCTGCTTATGGGACGTAAAATCTACCAGCTGATGGAAAGCGCTTGGCCAGCCATTGCTATTAGCGGTGAAGGACCACAATTTATGGTCGACTTTGCACATAAGCTCGACCGGAAACCCAAGTATGTCTTCTCGCGGACGCTGGATCACTTGTCGTGGCAGAACTCTTTTTTGCTAACGGGGACAGTATCAGAGGAAGTGCAGCAGCTTACTGCAGAAGGAAAGAGCCTGGTCGTTAACGGCGGTCCCGGCCTCGGCTCTACTCTGGCAGGACTAGGCTTGATAGATGAATATCACTTCCTGATTCAGCCAATCGTTGCCGGACGTGGTCCCCAATTGTTAGGGGGAGTCCGTGACCGGCTGGATCTGAAGCTGAGCGGGACCACAACCTTCGGCTCCGGCGTCGTGGTGCTCCGCTATATGCCCGTCCGTTAACCGTCTGACTGACCACCTAGGCTTTAGCACGGCATATATTTATGTCTAATGGCAAACGTTAGCACAAAAACAGCGATAGTCCGGGATTTATTTCGCCCGCGGCTACCGCTGTTTTTATAATTGGACCCGCTGTTATCCTGCAAAGTTTATGTAAGCTGCGGTTCAGCATAGCAAACCTGGTTTCTGCCTTTTCCTTTAGCCTCATATAAAGCTTCGTCGGCTTTCTCCAGCATTTCTGCCGGGGCAGATTCCGGAAAAGAAGAAACCCCTAC
The DNA here is from genome assembly GCF_000802655.2 of Paenibacillus sp. IHB B 3415. Classification (NCBI taxonomy): domain Bacteria; kingdom Bacillati; phylum Bacillota; class Bacilli; order Caryophanales; family Paenibacillaceae; genus Paenibacillus; species Paenibacillus sp. IHB B 3415. The sequence goes on from NZ_JUEI01000066.1 coordinate 3,823, forward strand.
AGAAATCGTAATCCTTAGCTGGGACTGGTCAGGAAGTACAAAGATGCTGTCTTGAACCGAGGAACGCAGCTTCTCGGCAACCGTCATGCCCTTATCCGCCGTACACCGCAGAAGCAGAACCGCGAACTCTTCCCCACCTTTGCGCGCACAATAATCGCGTATACGGATACCGGACTGGAGAATATCAGCGAGTTTGGACAGGACCACACCTCCGGCCGCATGACCGTATGTATCATTAACAACCTTGAAATGATCGATATCTATTAACAGCAGAGAGAACGTTTCATTCTGGAGCGCGCTTATTTCCGCCGTTTTTTTGAAAATCAGATTAAAGGACCGGGGATTATGGAGTCCCGTAAGGAAATCCCGCTCTGCCGCCTCTTTAAACATTTCTAATGCGTCATGGGATTTCTCCAGGTGGTTAATGAGCAGATAATTAAACAGGCATGCCATGAAACAGATCATGTCAAATAGAAGAATCGTGCCTATGTTAGTCCAGCCTACCAGCGGAAGCAGTATACAGGTGGAGAGTATGACCATCCCGCAAGCTGCAACCAGCCACCGGTAAAAAGCGGGGATTTTAAGCGAAAAAGCAAAAACGCCCACCAGAAAAGTAATCGCGATATTAACAACACCTAATAGGGTCGCTTCATTAATTTCACCAAGGAAAAAAAGCCGGAACAAAGCAATTAAACTTGTCGAAATCATCCCGGTAACAGGCCCGCCAAGATATGTGGATGCCAGAATCGAGACTTGCCGGAAGTCTATAATGGTGCCATCGCCTAAAGGAAAAGCAAAATACAGCTGAACAATGCCAAACAGTCCAAACCCGATTCCATATAAAGCATGTAATTGAAGCCTGGAGAACGCCCGCTTTCCTTTTAAGAGAGCCAATATCATATCCCCGAAAAAGATAAACGTAGTAAGCAATGAAAAATTGATGAGCAAATTAACAAGCATAACATACTCCTTACAAAATAAGTGATATCCCCTTTGATTCTATAATGAGGGATAGTTGAAGACACCCCATCAGTATAGCATGGACATTCGTGTAATTCTCTATCAAAATAACCCCCCAAATCGTTTGCATTTTTGTCGAAAGGTGGAGTCGTTTTATATAGAAAAAACTTCCTTTAATTGCTAAACTAATTGGAGTCAACCAATACATTAAAGGGGTTTATTATGTCACGTTCAAAAAAAGCTCTCATCATTAGTGCAATTGTTATTTTGTTTGAAATCCTCTTGCTATTATTCTTCCCTTTCCTTGTAGTAATCGCCTTCAATTTCCTTTTCCTTGCTCTCGCCGCCATCCCTGTCTGGTTATTCGGAATGATCTTCCCTCAGAAAGTGATCTGGTGGGGGAATGAGGATAACCGTAACCGGAAGAAGGTTACAAAGTACGCAGGTATTCAGCTGGTCATTTGTTTTATTATTGCAATCATCATTATCCCTGATACCCAAGACCCGGTTCTAAACACCGCTGCCCCCTTACCTTCATCCTCTCCTGCCGGGAAGAGTGTAAGTACAATTGCCCAGGCAACCCAAGAGCCGGGAGTTTCCAGAAATAAAATCGCCGCAGCTCAAACGCAGAAGCCTGAGGCTACACAGCAGCCCGCTCCTACAAAGAAACCTGCTCCAACTAAGAACCCCGTTGCAACTAAAAAACCCGTTAGCACAACAAAGCCCAAGGCCACCAAAAAACCTGCGGCCACTAAAGCGCCAGTTCAGGATGTATATTACAAGAATTGTGATGCTGTTCGGGCGGCAGGAGCTGATCCTATCCGCGCCGGAGACCCAGGATACTCGCGTAAACTGGATAAAGACGGTGACGGTGTAGGCTGTGAATAAAAATAGGCAATGACACTCAGCAGCATATCAAAGAGGCCATGCGCAAACCGCATGGGCCTTTCATATTTGAGTCTTTAATGTTCGGCTTGCACAGCCATTTCATTCTTCATAAATGTCCGTTTAATCAAGGAGTAGCCTTTCGCAAAGCCATACACGACGCAGAATGAACAGGCTACAGTTGTGAGATAAACCAGGACCAGCGCTACCAAGAACGGCAGCTGGTCAACTAAACCGCCGAACAGCTTCAACACGACGTACAGAATAAACACATTCGCTGTAAAGGCCCGGTACGCATACGTAGACAGCCATTTATAGAACGGAAGCGTGCGTGACTGCACAAGAAGCAGATGTCTGGCCAGCATATAGATGAGGGCGATGACCACCAGACTGTACAATGTCATGGATGGTTTCAGATAGATCAGATTGCCGAAGCTCATATCCTCAAATCCGAAGCTGAAGAACTCGCGATTGGTCCAGATGAGCAGCAGCAGCATGACGGGAATAAGAATGAACTGGATGCGGTGAAGAATCCCATCGAACTTATCCTTATAGACCCAGGCGATTCCGCCCAGCAGGCCATAAATAAAGTAGCTGACAAAGAAACGGTCCAGATAACGCAAGCTGGTAGCATACACACCGTGGAATACGTAGGTATCATACATCCACAGCCACGCGCCGAAGAACAGGAAGCTTACGACGAGCAGCGGGATCACCCGTGACGGCTTGGACAGGAACTTATAACAGGTATAGATCAGAACCGGCATCAGAACCTGGAATTGCAGCATCATAACCGTATACCAGTACTGAGATGAAGAGTTACCGACTACATAGGACTCAATCAGTGACCAGAAAGAGGTAGCATGACGGTTAACCTGAAGACTTGGAATGAAGATCAGACTGGCTGTTGCCCACAGGAAGTAGGGAATCACCAGCTCATAGAATTTCTCCTTGTAAAAATGGCCAGTCTTCGTATGCTGGTTCCCTTTCACCATTCCATACACAATAGCGAAAATAAACACTGGCGCGGTGTATTTCACAAGATTATAGATCACGGCCAGCAAGGCCAGATCAGAATTACCGTGGGCATGCTTCAGGAATATACCCAGCACACTCTGCAGGATTGCCCCGCTTACGGCAAATACCTTCAGAATATCGCTTTCGTTCATATTTAGTTTTGCACTCTCCGCTATTTCCTCCATAATTTGCACATAACCGTATGAGGATGGATCACCGCTCAACCGATTGTACTTCCTCCCTTTTTGCCTTTGATAAAAGCTTGATTCACCGCCAAGGGTTTCGGACTAACCTCGAGCCATGGATAGTCCGCAGTACCACCGAGTCTGTCAGACCGTTGACGAGTTCACGCAGGATATAAGCTCCCTCTTCAATCTCCCATTGAATATCAATCCGCGGACCGAGCTTATCCAGCTCACGCAGCAGAATTTCGGCCTGTCTGCGCCCGATCATTCCCGAACTGCCGATCACAAGATCGAGATCGCTAGTTTCCTTCAAGGAAGGATACCCTGTAACCATTTCAAAACCCGCACTGCCGGCCGGTCCCCAGTGCCATTCCTTCAGCAGCTCCGCGGCCTTATCCATGATTCTAAGGACGGGAAGCTCTTGTCTTTCAGCGGGCAAAGTCGTCCACAGCCGCTCCCTGGCAACCTCATACGGAGTAATACTCCGCCTGATTCCCTGCGGCGCAAGGCGGGCAGCAGCCCGCTGATTCCGCTCAGCTCCCCGGATTCCTACGGGAATACCGCCATCCTGGAGCTGCTCCGCCCGCCGGACGACAACAAAGGGGATGCGCCGCAGCGAGGCGGCAGTCCACTCTTGGTTCTCATCCATGCTGAGCCAGGATAGATCGGTGATTTCAATCAGATCATGCGTCCGGTTTACCACTGGTCCCGCAGTACCTGACGCACTTTAAGCGTTGCTGCGCGGCCGCCGGATAAAGCTTCCTCCGTCTGATAGCGGAAGCTGAGATCGCGGGGAGCGTCTATGGTGGACTCTATGGCTTCCAATATAGTCTGTTCAACTTTGGCAATATCAGCAGCCTGCGGTTCATCCGCCTCGATACCGGACAACAGTTTGTATAGTGGGCCCAGTGTGCTGTAGCTGTTCACGTCGTAGGCCATGGCCGGAACCTTCTTGCTGGCTTCTTCCAGCTCTTCAATTGTCCGCTTGGTGATCCGCGCTGCGGAAGCCTTGGACATCGCCTGGATATTGATCTCTTGATCATTCAGTGCGATCAGGCGGTTCGACTGAAGTCCGTGCGAGAGGAAAGCTCCAGAGATGGCATTGCCGACAATCACGCCAATGACGGGATGACCTTGCTGTCTTGCCGTTGCATAGGCATCGGTGCTTGCTGCAAGCGCCATACTGATGCCGACCATTTCTTCTTTATAGCCGTAAGCTTGGCTGGGTACATCAATGACGGCAATGATCGGGCGTTTGATCTCTTTGTCTTCGTCCTGCTTGATGACATCTCTTACGATTTGGGCAAGGGTCCAGCCTTCCAGCAAGCCGACTTCCCCTTTGCGGGCACGCTTGAAACGGCTGCCGGAATCAGGAACGACGGCAATCACTCTGGATAAATGTCCGTTCTTCTCCACATCGGCAGCAAGTACCGAAGGAACCTCACTGACCGGATGGGCAATCCCTGTCAATTTGGAGAACCAGCGGTAGCCTCTGCTGTCCGCAGCATCAGCCGGACCTGGCTGAGTTATTGGAACAGACTGCGGAGCAGCTGCCACCTGCTGATAGAAATCCCGGTAACGCTCAGGTGTCCATTCCGTATCCGTATCCAGTTGCTTCAGCAGGTTAAGATTGAAATCTACCTGCTCCGTTCTGGACGGCTTGGCCGGAGCTTCAAAAGCTGCAAACACCGCTTCGATGATTGCATCAGTTGAATCCTCTACTACCTTATCAACGAGGCCTGTAGCCAGACGCTGGTTCGCACCAATCGTATTCCAGATCAGCGCCTTGTCGCTGGCATCAAACTCCATCACGCCAGCTTCCTGCTCGATAACCTCAGGCCCATTCAGGCCGAGGCGGGCCTTCTTGGTAGCAATGATTGTCGTGAACAGCTCCGCTGTAATCGACATACCGCCGAAGGCTCCTACACGTCCGGGGATTAGCCCCACTACCGGAACAATCTTCCGCAGTGCTACAATTTGGCTGCAAATTTCCGAGATGGACAGCAGCCCGTAGTTCGCTTCCTGCAGCCGGACACCGCCGGTATCAAAAATCATCACCGGATACACGGTATTGCCTTTGTGATTCTCTTCCAGCGCCAGCTCCAGCGCACCGGCGATCTTAGCGCCGCTGACTTCCCCGATGCCCCCGCCCTGGAAAGCTCCCTCCATGGAGATGACCAGAACCTTCCGCCCCCGGATTTCCCCGAGCGCCAGCACAATACCGTCGTCACTCTGCGGAACGATGCCCTGCGGTTCAAGATGCGGGGACTGGATACCGTCCAGCGGGCCAAGCAACTCCCGGTAGGTACCGTGATCCAGTAGTGCCATGGCGCGTTCGCGTCCTTTTAACTCTACAAAACTATTCTGCATAATCCAGCACCTCCAATACCTGCGATAATCTGAGTGCAACTACCCCCGGAGTAGCTCCGAAGTCATGCACCGTAACCTTTGCGTGAATCGGATACCGTGTGAAGAACCGCTCCAGTACGTTGTTCCATACCTGGGAGAATCCGTCGCTTCCTGTAAGGACGCTGACTGTAGTGAATTCGCCCTCCGCTGGCTCCATAATAATCTCCAGGTCCCCTGATCCGACAACACCGATATGCGCCGGTTTCTCAATCGGCTTATTCGTTTTATATTGAAATTGCAGTTTCTCCATCTGCACGTACACCTCCAGATAAATTCTTATATTTCAAGAAACAATATAGCAGCAAGCAGATCTGCGCTGCCTCCAGGAGACAGACGTCTTGCAGTGCAGTACTCCGACAGCCGGTAAAATATCTTTCTGCCCGTCTGCGAGCTGAAGCCGCCTGCATGGAGGAAAGACGCGGACATCCCTTGGATAGCCGTCAGATCACTCCAGCTCCCACGGTGCAGGATGCAGGTATCTTCCACGGTCGACATCAGCGCCAGCAGTGCCTCGACACGCGCTTCATCCTCTGTCTTTCCGCTGGCTCTGGCCCGGAGTAACGCAGGCAAGGCAGCTTCCCTTATATGGGGGAATCCCAGTTGGGCTTCCTCAGCGGCACCGGTTACCTTGTATTTCCGCTTTACCGCCTGGCCGTTGGTTGACAAAAGCGGTGTGTAGCGGTCTTCAAAGGAAGCTATCTGACCCGCAATACTGAGGATACGGTACGGATCACATTCTTCCGGGCAGGCTGCGCGTGCACTGGTCAGCAGCCCGAGTGCCCAAATGGCCCCTTTGTGCGTATTCACACCACCAGTGGCCGCAAGCATCTGCTGCTCGCCCTCCCGGCCGATGGCAGCGATCGCTTCACGCAGGGACTGATTCACCGGATGCAGATATGAGATATCGGCGATGCGCCGAAACGTCCCTTCGAGTGCCCGGGCCGATGTGAGCATCAGTCCGATGGACATATCCGCGTGCGAGCCGCTGTCCCTGGCATCGACAAGTCCCGGCTTCGGTGTGAGCAGCGCCTCCTCTACCAGAGCCTGCACGGCCCCCGCGGCCAGCTCTGCCCCGAACGTTGTACTGGCTGCGGCTACCATAGGCTTAAGACCAGGTCCGGAATTTAGCCGGCGGCTGATACAAGCCATCCGACCAATCCACCAGATCATTAATCGTCTGCGCCGCAAGCAGAGAACGTTTGGCTTGTCTGCGCTGGATGCCGAGATCCTCCGGCAGCGCTACAATGCCTCTGCTGCGGAGCTCGGTCACATCCTGCTCACTGCTCTCCATACCGAGCGGTGTAACTCCGGCGACCGCTGCCAGCGCCTGCTTCCGTTCTTCCATGCTGTCTGTTTTGTACAGGTAGGCAATGCCTTCTTCGGTAACGACGTGCGTGACATCATCCCCATAGATCATTACCGGCGTAGTAGCCAGGCCGGATTCATCCTTCACCTTGATCGCATCCAGCGATTCCACGAAGACCGGCTTCTTGTTCGCACCGTAAGTCTCGATCATCTGCACAACAAGCTTTTGGCCTTTGGACAGCTCATGCGGTTTCTGAATCATATCCAGCCAAGCTGGAGTAGCATGACGGCGTCCGCGCGGATCATGCCCCATGTTCGGCGCTCCGCCGAAGCCGGACAAGCGGCCGGCAGTTACGGTCGAAGAGTTGCCGAGCGGGTCCATCTGCAGGGTTGAGCCGATGAACATGTCCACCGCGAACTGGCCGGCTACCTGGCCCATCGCCCGGTTGGAGCGCATGGTGCCGTCCTTGCCGACGAAGAATACGTCGGAGCGGGCCGAGATGTATTTCTCCATCCCCACTTCGCCGCCGAAGCTGTGAATGCTCTCCACCCAGCCGCTTTCAATAGCAGGGATCAGCGTCGGATGCGGGTTCAGCACCCAATGCTTGGCAATCTTACCCTTCAGGCCGAGCTGCTCTCCGTATGTCGGCAGCAGCAGCTCAATGGCCGCTGTATTGAATCCGATACCGTGGTTCAGTGACTGCACCTGATGTTTTCCGTAGATACCTTTGATCGCCATCATACCCATCAGGATTTGCAGCTCTGTAATGTTCTGCGGGTCACGGGTAAAGAGCGCTTCAAGCGCATATGGTTTGTCCGCCTGAACGATGACATCCACCCAGGATGCCGGAATATCCGTTCTTGGCAGCACATCAACGATTTCATTGACCTGCACAATCACAATGCCATCCTTGAAGGCGGCCGCTTCGACAATCGTTGGTGTTTCCTCCGTGTTGTAGCCGGTATACAGGTTGCCTTCGCGGTCAGCTTTGTCAGCCGCCACCAGGACCACATCCGGAATCAGATCGACGAACAGACGGCCAAATAATTCAAGATACGTATGAATATCGCCGAGCTTCAACGTTCCATCCTCAATCATTTGGGCAACCCGCAGACTCTGGGAGCCGCAATACGAGAAGTCCAGCTTGCCCGCAATCCCTTTCTCGAAGATATCCAAGTGCTCGGGTCTGGAGATACTGGACATAATCATGTGCAGATCATGAACCTTCGCGGGATCAACCTCCAGCAGCTTTTGGGACAGGAATGATGCCTGCTTTTGATTATCCCCTTCCAATACAACTCGCGCGCCCGGCTCAAGCAATGCCTCCATTAATTCAACAATCCGGGACGGATCGACGTATTTTCCATCCAGCCATTTCTGTACATTCGATAATTTTTCAAGCTTCTTGTCGCGTTTTTGTGACCAGGAACGTTGTACCTTATTCATTTTCCTGCCCCTTCCATTTTCTGATTAAATACTGAGCCGCTTCGGGTCCTACCTCGTCCACGGCAATCTGCCGGGTACCCGGGTGGGCCTGCTTCACTAGCCGGGATAATGTGTTGCCTGGAGGCATTTCCACGAAACAATCGGCCCCGGCTTCAACGCATATACTGGCCATATCCATCCACCGTACGGGGTGCGCCACATTCAGGGCCAGATCCTCGGCAATTTTCTCCTTGGCCCGGATCATTCGGCCTGTATGGTTAGACAAGTAAGGAATCTTGGCATCCTGAAGCGAAACTGTGGAGACTAATTTCAATAACTCCTGGGATATACTTAACATCAAGGGAGAGTGCGAAGGGATAGGGACCTTGAGCAACATGGTTTTGGCCGCTCCCAGTTGTTTGGCGTGCTGAAAAGCGAACTCTATTCCTTCCAAAGAACCCGAAACAGCGATCTGCTGCTCCGCATTCATATTGGAGAGATACACAGGTGCTTCTACGCTATGAGCCAGATCGACGGCTTGCTGAACTTCTTTCTTCGTAAGGCCGATAATGACGCCCATCCCATAGCCTCGGGTGTACGCTGTTTCCATCAGCTTAGCCCGCTGCCAGACGATCCGCAGCGCATCCTCGAACGGGAGAACCCCGGCAATTACCGCTGCCGGAAAAGCTCCTATCGAATGTCCCGCCACAAACTGCGGGGTGATGCCCGCTTCAATCAGCCCGTTCGCCGCTGCAATTTCCTTCACGAACAGCGCCGTCTGAATCCATACTGTTGAATTCAGCGCCTCTGCATCATCACGGATTTCTACCCCTAAGACATTTGTTGCCTTTTTCACATACTCAGGTATGTCATCTAGCATACCAGGGACCTGTGACCCCTGACCGGGGAACATAAATACAATATTCAGAATCACACCACCTTTAATCTTGTGCGGATTAGGGGCTCGTTACTTGTACAATTGTAAAGGCCGGACAATTCGCTGTAAAATACATAGATATGTATATTATTGATAACCTGCGGGTTATATATAGAGGAGATGGGCACCGATGGAGTTTCTGCAGCTCAAATATTTCCAGCTCACGGCAAAGCATGAGAATGTAACTAAGGCCGCAGGTGAGCTGTTTATCTCCCAACCGGCACTCAGCAAAATGATCCGGAATCTGGAGACTGAACTAGGGGTGCAGTTGTTTGACCGCGAGGGGAAGCATATTGTGTTGAATGCATACGGCAAGAAGTTTCTCAAACGGGTCGACCAGGCGATGTATACCCTGGAGCAGGGAGTTACTGAAGTGAAAGAAATGAAGCATGAGAAAATTGAGGTGATTACACTGTATATCGCCGTGGGCTCCATGCTGCTGCCAAGCATTGTCCGGCAATTCCGCGACCGCTATCCGCACATCCGCTTTAACCTGACCCAGCACCCGGCCCAGATTAAGAAGGGAATGGATTATGATTTCGCGATCACGTCTGAGAGAATCGAAGATAACGAGCAAATTGTGCTGTTAGAGGAAGAAATCCTGCTAGGGGTCCCCGCCGCTCACCCGCTTAGCGCTCTGAACACCGTGGCCTTGAAAGACCTGGAGCATGAGAAATTCATCAGCCTCACCACCGCAAACGCACTGCGCAGAACCACAGACCGCTTCTTCTCGAACATCCCATATGAACCGGATATCGTCTTTGAAAGTGATGATCCGGCTACAGTCAGAGGATTGATCCAATCCGGCCTCGGTATTTCCTTTATCCCTTCCGTGCTGTGGAACAGGGTAGTCTCCGATGATATCCGGCTCCTCCCGATAAGTGAGCCGCTATGCATGCGGACAATCTATTTGTCCTGGCCTGCCGGTAAGCAGTTTACGGATACGGAGAAGTCGTTCTTCGAGTTTATTTTGCAGCTATTTAGGGATATCAGTGCTTCAGGGCTGTAAGCGGAATGACCAATAAATGCAAAGCAGCAATTCTCCAGTAACGGGGAAATCGCTGCTCTGCTCACCAATAGATCAGATGAGGTTATTGCCCCATCAATATTTTGGCATATGGCGAATCAATCGGTATCATGATAACCGGCTCATTCTTCAGCGTAGTCACATAACTCTCCAGCGTACGATAGAAGCTATAGAACTCGGGAGACTTTCCATAGGCCTGGTTATAGATCCTGGCGGCTTCCCCTTCTCCTTCAGCGATGATTTTTTTAGAATCGGCTTCGGCCTGGGCCATCAGCTCTCTTGAGGAACGGTCGGCCTTGGAGGTTATTTTCTTGGATTCCTCGTCACCCTCGGACAGATAACGCGCGGCGATGGATTGGCGGTCCGATATCATCCGGTTGTATACACTTTGTTTGTTCTCCTCCGGCAGATCCGTACGTTTGATCCGTACATCAATCACTTCAATCCCGTAATTATCACGGGTTAAGGCGGCGATGACATCATTGGTGATCTCATCGTTAATATTGCCCCGTCCGGTGTCCTCACTGATAATATTCTCATAATTGACTTCCGACAGCTTGCGCCGCACGGAGTTATATACCGCTTCATCAATACGCTGAATCCCGCCGCCTACCGATTGTACTGTTCGCAGGAATTGCGAGGCATTGGTAATTCTCCAGACGGTGTAGTTATCAACCACAATCGGCTTCTGGTCCTTCGTCAGAATGCTGGTAGGTGAGCTTTCGTATGTCATCTGATACTTGGGGAGAGCTGAGACATTCTCGATAAAAGGGATTTTCAGCCTCAGTCCAGGCTCCTCAACAGTACGCATCGCTTCACCGAAGCGCAGGACCACCTTGTATTCGCCCTCCTTTACTACATACAAAGAGCCGGCAAGCAGAATAGCTAGCACAATAGTTGATATCAGTCCGATGATCTGGTTTCTTGTCACTCTGCATCTCCTCCTTGCGGCGTGGCCGAAGCTGCCGGGCTGACCGGAGTGCTTCGCATCAGCTCATTCAGCGGCAGATAATTCACAGTATCGCTATCCGAGTTGGTTATGAAGATCTTGGCGCTAGGTAATATAGTCTCCAATGTCTCCAGAATCAACCGGCTTTCGGTTACGCTCTTATTGTTGCTGTATTCGGCAAATATGGCGTTAAACTGAGCTACATCACCTTGCGCATTCAGGATACGTGATTTCTTCTCGCCTTCGGCGCTCTCGATCAGCGCCTGCGCTTCACCGCGTGCCTTAGGGATGATATCATTCTCATATTTCTTGGCGTTGTTAATCTTCGTGTTCTTCTCTTCACGGGCATTGGTAACCTCGCGGAAGGCTTCTTCTACCTGGCCGCTCGGCGGTTCAATATCCTGGAATTTGATATCAATGATCTGAATACCGGTGTTGTATTTCTTCTGCAGATCGACGAGCAGCACCCGGACCTTATCCTGAATAACCGTCTTTCCGTCTGTTATAGCATAATCCAGCTTCTCGGAACCAATGACCGCACGGATGGAGGAGCTGGCCGAGTTACGCAGAAATTTGTCCGGGTCATCAATGTTATACAGATAATTGCGGATATTGCTGATCTTCCACTGTACTACAGCATCGGCAGATACGATGTTCTCATCACCTGTAATCATCATCGCCTCATCTTCAACGGCTACAGCTCCATCAGCCTCCTGACGGTACCCGATATGTATCCGCTGGGTCAGTTCCGCAGGCACCGTTATCACTTCCTGTATTGGATAAGGCCATTTGAAATGAAGTCCTGCCGAGGACTCGTTGGTGTATTTGCCGAAGGTCAGGATAGCTGCACGTTCCTGCTCCTGCACGGTATAAAATGAAGATGCTCCAATATAAATCAACACAGCGGCAGCAGCTACCCCTATTCCAATCTTCTTATACATTCCCGGTTTCAGCTCGGGAAGCTTGCGTCCCGGGATCGGATTGTTCCCATCCCCATTCATGAAATTCAAGATGCATCGCTCCTTTTTACGTATTTAAGTCTATATAGAGATACATATACGTAAATAAAACAAAAAAGTCGCAAATTTCGCAACTTTGTTCAATCATGTTGGATTTTACTTCGTTTTTCTCATTCGCAGTAAGAATAGCGCCGGATATCGGCATGAAAAATTTCTTTCACATAAGAAACTGCACACAGAACTAACGGGATCGCGATCATATTCACAGGCAGCACATAACGGATCCATATTCCGTGCTTCTGCGGAAATGCTCCAGCAGCGGCTGCAGCACAAATTCATCCACGGCATGCGTATCGCACATCCCGTCCACATAGATCAGTGTTGCCCGGTTGGTCCCGTCAATGCTTCAATTCCGGTACATAATATCAGAGCAGCCCAGAAACTCCAGCTCCATCCGTTCTACGTTGAATGCAAGATCCGGATACAACCTCTCTGGCACATTATGCTGTTTGGCTGTTTGTTGTTGTTGGCATTCACCGTTTAAGCCAGCTCAGTCCCGATCCCCATTTCTTTCGCCTTTTTAACATAATGCACCGCCACAGCGATATCAATAACAGCCATGCCCATCGGACAGAAGAGGATTGGATCATCGGCAGCGAATGTACTGAGGCTGCGGCGGCAGACGACATCGGCAAGCGTCTGTGTTCCGGAACGGGTCAGCCCCTGTTCCAGGTGAAGCTGCTCGATATCCGTATTCTCCCGGCATACTTCCTCCCAGTCGTCGACGATGATCGCTTTCAGTGAAGCCAGCGCCTCCGGCTTGTAATCACGCAGTGAAACATTCAGCAGCAGCATGCCTTTGGCGGGGGGAATATCAATATACCGGTGATCGGACACTGTACAGGTGATAAGAATATTAGAATGCAAGTAGACATCCGCCCACGTCTCTGCCACTTCCATCCGCTTCATGTATAGAGATGGAATTCCTGACAAGTCTGCTCCCCGTATATCGTAGATACGGATCCGTTCAATCCGGTCTCCGAACAGAGCCATAGCCATCTGACAATGATATTGCCCGATAGGCCCCCAGCCGATAATGCCAAGCTGAATCCGCTCCATTGAACGGCTCTGCAGCACATGACGGATCATCAGCCCGCTGACAGAAGCCGTTCTGACGATACTGGGAAGCGGCGAGTTCAGAATAGCTGAGGGCTGGCCCGTACCCTGGTCATTTAATACGATGATACTATGCGCACGAGGGAGACCCGATCTGATATTGTCAGGGAAGCTGGAAATCCATTTGATCCCGGCTGTATTGACATTCCCCCCGGCATAAGCCGGCATGGCAATGATCCGGTTACGGGGATTCTTGTACCTCAGGTAGGGCTTTACCGGCTGCACATAATCACCGGAATGGATGAGGTGCACCGCTGCTTCTGCTGATTCTGCAAGAGCAGCCCAATTCAGGCCCACTGTCCGCAGATCCTGGTCATTTAAGTACAGCAACCTGTCTCCTCCTTATGCGGTCAAGTTAGGAACTTTTCATCTGCTGGCGGCAACTGTTGTCCGAACTGGCTCTGAACCCAGGAATCCGAGAATACCGTATCGAGATAACGTTCACCCTTATCATGCAGAATAGCGGCGCAGACAGCTCCGGGAGGGAGCACCTGCTTCATCTGCCGGATGGCCGCGAGAACTGCCCCGGAGGACGCTCCGGCCAGAACCGATTCCTTCCGCGCAAGCGCCCGGCAGCCCTGAACCATATCGGAATCGGTAACATGCACAATATGGTCAATCAGATCTGTTCTGCAAAAAGGCGGCACAATGCCGGCACCAAGGCCGGGGAACCGCCGTTTCTCCTGATTGCCGCCAAAAATTGCGCTGCCCGCTGCATCAACAGCCACAATCTGGGTCTGCAGCCCGTTGTTCTTCACGTATTCTGCAAGCCCGCGGATCGTCCCGCATGTACTGACAGCGCAGAACAGATAATCCACCTGTCCAAGCTCAGCCACGATCTCTTTCATGGTTGTATGATAATGGGACAGATAATTATTGGGGTTCGCATACTGGTTCGGCCAGTAGCTGCCCGGTACCTCCGCGAGCAGCTGCTGCACTCGCTTCAGTCTGGCCGGCAGAAATTCCCCTGTTTCGGGATCGGGACAGGCAACATAATCGATGGTTGCGTCCAGGGCCTTCAGAATCTGAAGATTCACCTCTGTCGTCCTGGAATCCACAACGCTGATGAAGCTCATCCCCAGATTGTTGCAGATCATAGCCAGGCTGATCGCCATATTTCCCGAACTTGATTCAATGATGACTGTACCCGGCCCGATGAGCCCTTCCTTCCAAGCCTCCCGGATCATCCACAGTGCCGGACGGTCTTTCGCGCTTCCTCCCGGGTTCATCAGCTCCATCTTCGCGTAGACGCTGAACCCGCTTCGCGGAAACAGATGGTCCAGCCTGATCAATGGCGTCTTGCCGATGGCCGACAAGATACCGGTGTCCAGGTTCAGCTCTGCCCTGTCATTGACTCCATCCTTCTGATAATACAGCTTCTTGTTCTTCACCTGTCCGGTCTGGAGCTTCCCGTCCTCTGCTGCCAGAATGACCTCAATATCGTCAAGCAGATGATTGCGGATCATCAGACCGATTTCCGGAATGCATTCCCTGATTTCTTCCCTGATCGCCGGAACTGCGGATGGAACCGCAGATCTGCTCTGGATATACACAGTTAATGCATTATTGCTGACCTGGACCCGGATCATTGCATCCTGGAGATGACGGTAGACCACCTGTTCAATATCGTAGATGCTGATCTTCTCCCCGTGCTTCAGCTCGCGGCCCACCCGTTTGACGATGGACCCGAAGCTCTGCTTCTCCGCCCCGTCTATCTTCACTGTCCTGAAATCCCTTACGACATCATAGGTAACAAAACGGATGGCGGGCAGCAGCCTGCGGACAGTTGAGGTAAGCACCAGGATGCCTTCGCCAACTCCCAGAGGGTCCAGCCCTTCCCCTAATGCCTCAGTTCCGATGGCTTCCGCAACAATTCCGTCAGCAAAGATATACCGGCCCAGATCATGCGAATAGTACGCGATTGTTCCCATTTCAATAGACCCGTACGTATCGGTAATGTCCTGCGGCTCAAGGCCGAACAGCCGGGCCATATTCCGCTGCCACTCCACTGTAGCGATCTCACCGACCAGAATGATCTTGCGGATTCCGAGCGAACGCGGATCTTCAGCAGCATATACGATATGGTCCAGGATAGATGGCATCGTATACAGCAGGTCGGGCTTAAATGCCTGAATCCGCTCGATATGCTGCTCTATCGGCAGCTCGAAGGGGATTGAGCTGTTGACAAGTCCCAGCCGTTCGAAAATGGCCAGCGCCGTATTCGCAGCATGTCCGGTTCCCATATCGGCCAGCGCCCTTGTACATCCGCTTCCTGCAATCAACTCACCGAACAGCTTTGTTTTGATATTGATATAATGGGCGTCATCTTCTTCTGAGTAGACTATAGCCTTACGCCGGCCTGTACTTGTACCCGATGTCCGGTATACAGCGAGTGAAGCATCGGGTGAGCTGCTATAATAATGGGTTTCAAGAATGTCCGCGGTCATCAGGGGAAGATTCTGCAGACTGTAATTCATGGTCTCACTGCTAATGAGCCCCTTGTACCAGGGGAACTGCCCGATGACTTCAAGTACTTTATCCCGCCAATTGTCCATCAGCATCATGGATGCCTCCTGCTCCGGCTGCATGCCGCAGCCTCTTGGATTCACACCTTCAATAATCATATGTAGCAATCTCCCGGTGTGTTCTGCCCATCACGTCTGCCCAATCAAAAGCCCGCTCTCTGCCGTACTATGGCCTATAAGAAGCTTACCGGACGGAGGGTTACGATGAAGAAGCAGATCAGCCGTATTTCCAATAAACTGACGAAGACAAGAGTACTGGCGGAGAAGCCGGAATTAAAGAGGCATATCCCGGACACACGAAGAATGAGCCGGAGTGTTCTGCATGCAATGCTGCAGAAATACCAGATGGTATATATTAAGCCCTGCTGCGGCTCACTGGGCGAGGGGGTTATCCGGGTTGAACAGAGGACACCTACAAGCCGGGGCAGCTCTGGCGGGAGAGATTCTGTCGTGACGCAAAAATGCACCTACCGCTATCAGGCAGGTACACGGGTGAGCACATTCAGTGATTATGACAAGGCATATCAAGCAATCATGGAGGAGACCGGAGGGAAATCCTATTTAGTACAGAAAGGTATCCGTCTTCTGACATACGGCGGGCGGCCGTTTGATATCCGCGTAATGGTGCAGCGCAATCTTCAGGGAAGGTGGGAAGCTACAGGAGCGGCAGGACGCGTCGCGCATCCGCAGAAGGTGGTTACGAATGGAAGTCAGGGCGGGACCATATATCCGGTCGAGGAACTGCTTGGCGTTCACACCAGCGTGAAGAAGCACAGCGCTCTGATCACGCAAATGAACGAACTTGGCGTGAAGTCTGCCATTCAGCTAAGCTCTGCCTATCCGGCGCTGAATGAAATCGGCGTGGATTTCGCCTTAGACCGGCGGCTTATCCCATGGATTCTGGAAGTGAACACCGCCCCCGATCCCTGCCCGTTCACCAAACTGAAGGACACCCGTATGCTTGACCAAATGATCAGATACGCCAAAGCCTACGGCCGCACCTATAATCTGAAGTGCATGAAGGCAAAACGCGGGATTGTGTGAAGTGCATGGAGACTAGTTGGACGCTGTCACGCATGACCGTAAATACCGCTAATGCAGAAGTGATCCTGTGGATAATGACCCGCAATATCGGCATCGCCGGTCTAAGATTGATTATTTGGTGAAATGCTGAAAGACCGTGATGATGACTCACGGTCTTCCTTTCTGTTCAGACAGAACTTATGCATAATATGCACACGCATAGCCAGTCTGTATTTTCATTAGAACCGTAGCGCTCTTTAGGGTGTTAAGCCTTGTAAAACTTGATTCAAGATAATCTTAACCACTGTTCCCTTACCCCACACACTTGTAATGGAAATCACACCCTCGTGACTCTCAATAATTTTGTAACTGACCATTAAGCCTAACCCCATACTATTCTGTTTCGTAGAATATATGGAAGCTCCCAGGTTGACTAGCTCATCCTCAGGTATACCGGACCCATTATCACTAAAAATAATGTTTACTGATTTCTTGCCATCGATCTTTACCTTAATCAACATATCCCCGCCAGCAGGCATTGCCTCAATACCATTTCTAATAATGTTGCTAAATACAATTTTTAGCTGATTGGGAACACATTTGACGAAGAGTACCGGATCGGCAAATTTCGTTATCATCTCTACATTGAAGATCGTTGCCTGCGGTTCATACATGGAGATGACTTCCTTCAATATTTGGACTACATCGTTTGATTCGAAATTCTGCTTTTGCGGACTAGCCAGGACTAGTAATTCATCCGTTATGGCTTCGATTTTCCCGAGCTTCGAAGTTGAGGTATCCGTATCATGAATCTCCTGTTCGATGCCTGCTGCCAAAAGGCCTATAACCGAGAGCATCTCCGAGGAATGTAATAAATCCAGCTTGTTTTTCTGCTCCGTAAAATCTTCAGACATTCTTGCATTCTTAAATTCCGTAATATCAATTAACGTAACTGCGATTCCTTGATAGCGTGAATCATATGCTGAATAGGGTAATAGAATAATACTGAACCATTTACCATTTGAATTCCGGATTTCTTTTTTGACGCCTTCACCCGAAAAGAGAACTTTCATTGCGTCTGCCATCAGTTCGTTATATTGCAAATTATGTTTGATATCGCCGATGGAACGGCCTATATCCATGTCTGCCAAATGAATTTCTTTGCTAACTGCAGGTGTGAATTTACGTACATTCATCTTTTCATCCAGAAAAATAGTAGCGATATAGGTGTTGTTAAAAAAGTTTGACATATCATTATTAGAATCGGTTAATTCCTGAATTTTAGTCTGATATTCTTGATTTACAACCATCAATTCTTCGTTACCCGACTGTAACTCTTCATTCGTGCTTTGCAGTTCCTCATTGGAAACAATCAATGCTTCGTTGACCAATCCCAACTCTTCGTTAGAGGTTTCTAATTCTTCGTTGTACACCTCTAATTTAGCATTCGCAGTATGCAGTAATTCTCTCGCATGAACCAATTCTTGATCCAGGTCCTGAATATGCTCCTTGTCATGTAATGCTGGAAACTGATGATTTTGTATCAAGTCTGCATCTGTTCCATCCTCGCTAAGGCCTTCTTTCTGTTCAGCAGTCTCTTCAAAAAAGAGAATCATCAATTTGTCATCTATCGAATCAATTGAAAAAGACTTTGCTCTCAAATGAATGGAGTGTCCTTTATAACTATCCTTAATGGCTACATCTCTATAAATAATTTCCTTAAGTTCTTTTCTCGCTTTTTGAAGCAAACTCCCAATAACAACCCCCAAATATTCAGGAACCAGTTTAAACACATTCAGTGTCGGTTTACCCTTAGGGAAGACTAAATATTGGTTGGCATTTCCATTGATATGAACGATATCGTTGCCGCTATCAAGGATAATGCAAGCAGTCACGTATTCTTCGATCAGCTTGGTATACACCGTTTCCAGTTTAAGAACCCGTTCCGCTTCCTTTAATCTTACAATCACATTATTTTTATGACTCATTTTCTTATCATTCACACGTTCTCTGATACCAGAGAAACCCACTGCAGACAACGAATCACTTACCTTATGGTGGTATATATTCCATCTATTATCCTGAGGTATAAATAGATTGGTTAGTTTGCCCAAGGTTTCACTTGGACCCAAAAAGAGATACCCGTCTGATTTCAATGAAAAGTGAAACAAGGAAATCACTTTTTTTTGAACAGGTTGTTGCAAATAAATCAACAGATTACGGCATAAAATTAGATCCAGCTGGGTAAAGGGTGGATCACTAACCAAATTGTGCTGAGCAAAAATAACCATTTGCCTAATTTCTTTATTTACTTTGTACTCATTTCCTTGGCGGGTGAAATAAGCATCCAAGTACTCCTCTAACACGTTCTTAGAAATGATTTCTGAATATACTCCTTTGCTGGCGAATTGAATAGAATCCTTGTCCAAATCGGTGGCAAAAATGGTCACATCAAAAGTTTCTTCAATGTCCTCCATATATTTTCTAATCAAAATGGCTATGGAGTACACTTCTTCTCCGGTAGAACAACCAGCAACCCACACCCTTATTTGCTTGTCTGCACCACATTGCTCAAAGATGGTAGGCAATACCTTATCTGCAAGAATAGCAAAGGCAGCCGGATCACGGAAAAATTGCGTCACTCCAATTAATAAATCTTTCTGCAAGGCAGTGACCTCATTGGAATGATTAAATAAATATTGATTGTATTCCTTAAGGTATTGAAATTCTTTAATACTCATCCGTCTTTGAATACGGCGCATAATACTTGCCTGTTTATAAACAGAGAAATCTACACCCGTAGACTTCTTCAGGATCGCAAATAATGTACTTAGTTCTTCAGCAATGGATTGTTTGGTCTGATTCATATAAAAATCAATATATTCAGCAATATGTTCCGGCATTTCCTCCGGAGTAAGAAAATAATCGGTCTGATCAATTTCAATATCACTTCCGGTCAAGCGAACAGGATTTGTCATATCCGTTTCTTCAACTATGATTAGCCCATTAGCTTTTGAAATACTATCGATACCAAGCATACCGTCTCTACCCTCATTTGAAAAAAGGATAGCTATCGTATTGCTTCCAAGAATTCCCGTAAGTCCATTTAAAAATCGATCAGCCGATAAGTCATTGCCTTTATTAGCAGTAACGCCTGTTAAAGTTATTATTCTTGATTGAAAGCTAATATCATGATGGGGAGGTAACAAATAAATACAATCCTCATGGATCTCCATTTGATCCGCTGCGTGAAAAATCTTCATATGGGTATGCTTAGAGAGCTCTTCTAATGGAAATAACTCCGACTTGGCAGACTCGTGTTGAGCAATGATAAAAGTCAGTCCATGGAGAGTATCCAGATGATCCAGAAATTGCTTCAGCCCATCCAACTTTTCGGTTGAAGCTACAATGCCAACTATGCTAAATTCTTTGATGCGTTCATAGTCCGAATTATTCTGATAGTTTATTAGCTTTTCCATTAGACATAATCATTATCCTTCCCCTTAAATCTATAATACGAATTAATAAGCTTATGTTCTTCCACTTCACCAACGATTACCAATATAGTACCACAAAAAATTATGTCAAATTCAGCATAGTCCAATTAATATATAGATTGAGCTTGTGGTTTTTCTATTTGGGATTGGCCGTGACAATTCCAAAAACGCCGAGGGAACTGAAGAGACATTGATACTATGATTGAAATAAATCAAGCAAAATGTCCCTCATCCACAAGTTGGTGATTTAATTTTTTGGAATGAGGATGAATTGACACCAGAGCAGATTGTCAAACAGGCGTTGAGCTACAAACCAATCCAACTGCTATAAACAACGCTGCAAATGATTGAACTATCGGTTAAAGATAGCTTCATAAAATAGAAGGGGGCCCCCCCCCCCCCCCTTCTTTATTTATCCTTTTAATAAGCGTATCCGGCTCCATATCACTTTGAACTCCAAAAATCTGCGTAAAAGGATACAGGTGCTGACGATGAAGCCATTGGAATACGGATTCAGCGAGAATCCGATGTTTAAAGCAAACGGATATAAACCGCCCAATTCACACAAATGGGGACCGGGCGTCCGCGATGTGTATGCTCTGCATTATATTCTAAGCGGGAGAGGCTATTTGAAGACATGCCAGACAACATTTCTGTTGCAGACCGGCGAGAGCTTCATTATTTTTCCGCATATGGAGGTGTATTATCACCCTGATCCGCAGGATATAGAACCCTTGTATCACAAGGTCAAGGCCGCCGGCATAGAGCCATTTGAACGGGAACGTTCCAGCATAAGAATATATTGAAACTAACTATTGGAATTCTTCCTTATCGGTTCTGGATGTAGTGGGATTCGTCAAAATTGAGCGCAGCTATTTGTTCCGGGTGTTCAAGAAAGAAACGTCTTCAAAAAAGCAACTTCGTACACTCCGTCCCAATATAGAGAGGCATTCAGCGGGTTCCCCAAAACTCCGCAGGGAATTGAAAAAGCTGCTCCCTGCGCGATTGTTACGCACCGGGAGCAGCCCTTGGAGAGATGCTTGCTGATATACTATTCGAGCCTGATTCAGTTGTCTGTAACCGGAACCGGAACGGATTTTCAAATCTGCTTGAACACCATCCGTTGTTTCCATGAGAACCGGCGGACCGGCCAGGTATTGCTTAAGCCATTTCAGCGCCGGACACTCTGATCCGTTAATTCGGTTCAATTGTGGTTTGTTGTTCACTCTCCTCATTAATTGGATAAACGTCATTTAATTTCATGCATTTCCCTTACTCTGATTGATTCGCAGTAAATTAAGTGCTGTTTTTCCAACTGTTTCCTGGAAATGACTCCTCCATCCCTGAGCAAGTGGAGAAAATCCAACTGCTAGTTCCGGCCACATACGCAGCCACACCTTACAATTGTCATAACGACGTTCACCATGGAAAATAATCCAGCTCTAAAGGAGATACTGTTACTCTTCTGACTTTTACCTCATCCCTGCCTGTACAGAGGCATCCGTTTGTTCTTCCACCGGATAGTTCTGACAATGGGTCCCCTGTTCCAGCTTCAGATCGACAAAATCCACGGCCTGCTGTAACAAATGAATCTGTTTCACCATATGTTCGCGGTGCTGCCGCATGAAATCAACCAACTCGGGATAATCGGCGGAGTCCCCGTCGGCAGACACCTTCAAAAAAGGCTTCATTCTCTCCAGGGGCATCCCCGTCTTCTTCAGGAAACCGATCAGCCGGAGGGTCTCGATATCCTTATCCCGGTAAACCCGGTGACCGTTCTCTTGCCTGTCCACCCGTGGCAGCAATGAAATCTTCTCATAATATCGGATGGTATCCTCGGGTATGCCGGTATGCCCGGCAGTTTGCTTGATACTGAATGCTGCGCCTTAACAAAGGAAAAATTCAATCACTCCCCTTCAGAGAGTCGGCTCCACCACTGATTAAACGCCTGGAAGAGATTTATCGCCAGCAATATAAACATGAGGCCGGAAAGGATGACTATGCCAGAGAATAAGCACATATGACAGATGGATGAACGCTATAACAGCAAATCAAAAAAACCTATTGGCAAGCAAGCGGTCCGCAGCATCCTGTCCGCTGCTACACTGGCCATGGCCTCGCTTGCAGCCGATGGACCGGATGCCGGACCGGATGTTCCCGCAGGCTCCCATTGGCTGCTTGTTATTACCAAGACTCCAGCAAAGTTCTGGGTACATGGCGGGCTTAAGCTCTTTCCCGCTCACAATGTAATCCTCTATCGTCCAAGCAAAAAGTCTATTACCGGGCCAGCGCCGGTTCATTCGTCAACAACTGGATCCGCTTCAAATCCGATGAACCGAACACAATTTCAACCGGAATTGCAAAGAATCCTCCATCGATTATCTGCTCCGGACCTTGTTCAACAAACTGTGGGAAACCTATTTCCAGGATAATATTACAGCAGCAATGCGAATCGCATATTCTATTCCGCTAACCGAAGCTCTCTGTCTGGCTTCCTCTATTGGAGCTGTCTGATCCCCGCAAAGCTCGAGATCAGCCTCCTGCAGATCACTGCGGTGAGGAGGCAGCAGGGTTCCCGGATTCAGCTTTGTGAAAATCCCGCTTTCAACAATCGCCCTCTGAAATAGACCCTCGTTCTGGGGTGAAGTGAGCTGGCTCATGACACTCCCGCCGCCGGCTGACTGTCCGCCGATGGTAATATTTTTACTAAGGATGTGGTTATTTCTGAAATCCGCAGCTTAAAAAGATATTCGATCTGCCAGCCGGGACAGCAGCGGCAGCCGTCTTCCCCGCAGCAGCGTGTAGACCGGAGCGATCATTAGAACCGCAAGAAGAATGTAAACCAGATAGTATCCGGCATAGAAAGTGATATAATTGATGCCCGGTACGAAATACAATAGCGGCAGTACGAATTTTAGAAGGGTAAAAACAACAATGAGTGTAAGAATCGCCTTCAAATGATCCTGCAAATATGTATTCGTGATGAATAAATAAATGACACTGAGAATGACAAAGAAGTAGGACAACTTCAGATACGGACCCACCAGCAATGTATATTCATAACCGCCAGACTTGGAATAAATATTGTACAGAACCGGTACCGCCGCCAGAATATAGAGCATAATCATACCTAGCTTAGCGGTTACCACTGGGCCGGAATCATGGTTACTGCCGAAAGACAATTTGACGCTCTCCTGCTCCGTCTTCCCGGCCGGTTCTCCATGTTCTACCGGCGGCAGTTTAACCAGAAACAATACCGTCAGCACGCTGACAACCACTGTATAGATCAGATTGGTTGGCCGAAGAATCTGCGACGGGTGCAGGCATAGCTGGTACAGAATAGATATCAGCTCCACGGACAGAAACATCAGCACCAGACTATGCCTTCTCCCAAACCATATCACACAGACAACTGCAGCTGTGGCTGCTACTATCGATATTAAGCCAGCCATACTACCGCTAGAACTTTGGTTGTTGTCGATATAAGCGATAAAGCTATAAAACCGGTTACTGAAAAGAGTGAACAGAAGCTGCAAACCAAATAATACATACACTATCGCATTGAGCTTACCCGGGCGAACGCCGCCTGTTTCCAAAGTCATCTTCCCTTTCAAATATAAGGATATGCGACCTTTATTCTCTACTCCAGACGATTTCTCCTGCTTTATTGATCAGACATGCGGATTGTTCATTGTTGATATTTGTGAACCCTTTGCCTGCTCCGGCTTTGAAATCCCGTACATCTGAGAAAGCAGGCTTTACGATCACATCGCCTGCCACATTTTTGAAGCCGAACCCGCCGTCCTTATAAGAAATCATGCCATCGCCATAACCATTAATTTGATCGGCACCCGGAATGGCAATAATATTCCCATTAGCATCAACAAGCCGCTGCTTGTAATCGTGTTCGCCCCCGCTCAGCGTCAGCACAATATAACCGTCGTGGAACCGCCCTACGAATCCGCTGCCAGTGTTGAACTCAGGCTTCAGAATGAAGTTCCCTTTGGGGTCGATGAGACCGCTTTTGCCGTTCAATGCCGCGGTAGCAACGCCTTCAGAGAACGAACTCGCAGAGTCATAGATTGGCTTGATTGCCCAATTCCCTTTAGTGTCGATAAAGCCGGTCCGGATGACGCTTTTACCGCCGCTTGTGGTACGTACAGTAACGAGTGCCAGACCATTCGAGAACGACTCGCTATTCTGCAGCCCGGATACGCCTGGTATAACTATTTTTCCATTGTGGTCGATGTAAAAGGTTTTGCCTCCGGCTACCTTCGCGAGCCCATCCGAGAAATCATATACACGGCTGTAGATTGCCGGAATGACGATCTTTCCTGCACGGTTCATAAAGCCCATTTTTACTGAAAAGCCGCCGCTTCCCGTCTTGACCCTATCCTTGAACCAGGCCAATCCCTCATAGAACTGTCCCACTTGATAATGCGGCGTATCTAACACCAGTTCTCCTGCCCGGTTCATAAAGCCAGCCGTATAGGCGGATGTCTTCACCGGAAGCAGTTCTTCATACCCAAAGTCATACACCGGAGTATTGGAAGTCCGTAGTTGCTCCTGGCCCTGATTATTAACAAATACCGTTTTGCCCTTATCCATGAAGTTGAACCAATACTGCTGCTCCAGCTGCTCCTGGGCATCGCCTGACACGGGACGAAGCTGAATCAGATTTGTCCCGGGAACTGTAGAGTGTCCTTGACCGCCCATGGCTCCTGCCAGCGCCAGATCAATAAACCATGCACCGTTGTAGTTACGGGGAATCTGCGCCATCAGCTGCGTTTTCGAACCGCCGTCATAATCGAGCAATGCTGTTTTGGTGCCCAGCCGGATTACGGCTCTGTGCCCTTCCGCATTCTTAAGCACAATTTCCTTATTGCTTACGGACACAAAGGTATAGCCAAACCGCTCCGCTATCGGGCGCAGGGGCACCATAACCACTCCGTCAATCTCAATTGGCCCCTCCGAAAAAAATAAATGCTCGCCCTGGTCAAACACCTCCCAGCGGTCCGCATGGGCATATGCGCTGCCAAGCCCGAAGAAAGCGGCCAGCGCGAACAAACCCGCTGCCAAAACTGCCGCCAGCCGGTGATTCTGAATAAACGAACGCTGTGAGTACATAGAATAAATCCCCCTGTGAAATGCTCCGAATGGATGATACTGGAATCTATTCTTTTAGACGCGAGTATTGTGAATTAGTTGCTGAGCTACAATACTCCGGATTAGTCTACCCTCTATGCACCTGTGACTGGCGGAGGATAACCTGCTCCCGGTTCGGGCCGACCGATACTGTCGTAATCCCCACTCCCAGTTCTGATTCTATATAATCGATATAATCTCTTGCGGCTTCGGGTAAGTCTTCCAGCTTTGTAATCTGCGATATATCGCATTTCCAGCCCGGAAGCTGTTTATATACGGGTTTGGCCAGGCTTAACTTATCCTGGTAAGGGAATTCGTCTACGACTTCCCCCCCGATCTCGTATCCCACACATACCGGAATCTCATCTAAATAACCCAGGACATCCAGGTTTGTAAGAGCTACGCTGGTTGCTCCCTGGATTCTGCAGCCATATCGGGTCGCGACCGCATCAAACCACCCTACTCTCCTAGGCCGTCCTGTTACCGCTCCGTACTCACCAGCATCTCCACCCCGGCTTCGAAGCTCATCGCCTTTCCTGTCTTCCATTTCCACAACGAATGGCCCTGCGCCGACGCAACTGGAATAAGCCTTTGTAACCGCCACGATCTTCTCAATCGAATACGGCGGAAGCCCGGCCCCTACCGAAGCATATCCGGCAAGTGTAGAGGAGGAAGTCGTGAAAGGATATATCCCATGGTCAGGGTCTCTAAGCGCCCCAAGCTGTCCTTCCAGCAGAATCCCCTCTCCATTCCGATAGGCATTATGCAATAACGCTGTTGTATCACACAGGTAAGGAGCGATAGCTTCTACCTGCTTGCTTAACTTGTATAACCACTCCTCTACCTGAATCGTTGACTGTCCATAAAGATGCCGGAGCAGTATATTTTTACTCTCCAACAGATTTTCCAAACGTTCACGAAGATAAGCCTTGTTGAATAAGCCGGAGATTTGAATTCCAAGCTTTGCATATTTATCGGAATAGAACGGGGCAATCCCGCGTTTCGTCGAACCGAAGCTGCGGCCTCCTAACCGGTTCTCTTCGAGCTCGTCCAGCAACCGGTGCACTGGCAGTACAATTTGGGCTCTCTCCGATATTCGTAATTGAGGGGCCGGGACTCCTCTTTCGGTTAATGATTCCAGTTCATGCAGCAGCACTTCGATATCCACGTATTACTTATATGCATTATTCTAATATACTTTGCTTAGATTATCATTAGTTTTGTAAGCAAATTAGGATTGGAGGCCATGAATATGACAGTAACAGCAATCGTGGGTGCAAATTGGGGAGATGAGGGCAAGGGGAAGGTGACAGACATGATGGCAGCTGCTTCTTCTTATGTGGTGAGATATCAAGGCGGAAGCAATGCAGGACATACGATAATTAATCCTTTCGGGAAATTCGCGCTGCGGATGCTTCCTTCCGGGGTTTTCTATTCCAATGTGGTGAACGTTATCGGCCCCGGAGTGGCTTAGGTATAAAGAGAGGTAATATGAATGCCTATCAATTTGGAATGGTATCGAGTCTTTTATTGGATTGCCAGAACTGGCAGCTTATCGCGGGCAGCAGAGCATCTTCATATCACTCAACCGGCTGTCAGCCATACCATTAAACAGCTGGAGAACTCCCTTGGTGGACAGTTGTTCTTCCGCACTGCTAAAGGAGTCATCTTGACCAAGGAAGGCGAGGTACTGTTTCATTACCTGGAGCAGGCTTTCAATTTCGTTGATATCGGAGAAAAGGCCCTTGCAGAGATGAATAACTTAAACAGCGGAGAAATCGCAATCGGGGCAAGTGACACGTTGTGCAAATATTTCCTGTTACCGTATCTGGAGCAGTTTCATGCCCTGCACCCCCGGATCAGAATCCGGGTCACTAACCGGACGACACCAGAGACAATAACGCTGCTTAAGGAAGGAAAAATCGACTTCGGTATAGTCAGTCTGCCTGCCTCTGACAAACAGGTCGAATTCTACGAGAGCCAACCGATCCAGGACAGTCTTGTCGGGGGAAAGGACTTTCAGAATTTGGCGGCAGAAGGCCCGCTTGCCATCGAAGCCCTCCATCACTATCCTCTGCTGATCCTGGAGCCGGGAAGCAGCACAAGGCGTTATCTGGATCATTATGCCGCTTCATGTGGAGTAAAGCTGGAGCCTGAATTCGAGCTGGGAAGCGTGGATCTTCTCGTGCAATTCGCTAGTAGCGGATTTGGTCTTGCTTTTGTCGTTCGGAATTACATCACCGAGGAGCTGAAGTCCGGTAAGCTCTTTGAAATCCCCTTGAAGCCACCGATTCCTGAACGGCGGATCGGGATTGCGACGCTGCGGGGAGTCCCTCTATCTTCGGCGACCCGGGCTTTCTTAGAGCTATTACCTAGAATGACCTGAATACGTTCAGGCAAATCGGGCAGGCAATCATAATCCAATCTTCCACTCCGTGTCTCCCTTTGTTACGCAGGAATTTACATTAAATTTTATGTTTATAATTTTCATATCTTCAATTAATGCTAAAAGCTGTCGATATACATTTGACACCTATTTTTGCGCAGCATATTGAGGAGTGGGAAACATGAAAGACACACAGAGAAACCTGTTGGGGAGCATGAAGTTGACGATTCGCATGAAATTATTGATGGGATTTCTGGTTGTGGTTGCACTGCTCGCCTTCGTAAGCACCTATGCCTTAAATCAGATCTATGTAATGTCCGAAACCTCCGAGGAAATCGATCAGGTGTGGATGCCAAGCGTCAGCTTGCTTGGCATGATGAATGGTGACGTTTCAGATGTGGAGCGTCTGGCTCTTGCAGTTATCGTTGAGACGGATGAGAATGAAATTGCGAAGATGAATGAAGCTTTGGAGCAGCTCAAGGTCAAGATTGAGGAGGAGCGCAAACAGCTGTTTACCCTCATTGAGGGCAGTGACGAAGCGATGGCAATGTATGATACCTTTAGCACCAACTATGATGCCTATTTGGAGAAAATGCCTGCCTTTATCGAATTTGGGTTAGCTAACAACTTTGAGGATGCCAGCAGGCTGCATTCAGAGGCTTACCCGCTATGGTATACAGCCAATGATACACTCGCTCAGTTAATTGCCATGGGCAATGATCTATCGGGACAGGCTACAAAAGATTCACTGTCAGAGGCAAATCGTGCATTCATTATCATTTTGGTGGTGACGGTTATTTCCTTCCTGATCGCCTTATTTATGGCCTTCTTCATTGCAAGTATGATCTCAAGACCCATTCAGAAAATGAATGCTTCGGCGTTGCTTATAGCGAACGGGGATCTAACCGGGGAAACCATCACGCTTAAAAACAAGGATGAGCTCGGTACATTGGCTGCCTCCTTCAATACCATGACAGTTAACTTGCGTGCGATGATTCAGTCCGTCTCCATGACTTCCGAGCAGGTAGCCGCTTCTTCGGAAGAATTGCTGGCGAGTGCAGAGCAAAATACGAAAGCCTCCGAGCAAATCTCCGAAATAGTCGAGGAATTGGCTGTGGGTACCTCTGATCAGGTGAGCATGGTGAAAAATTCCTCCCAGGCCATGAGCGAGATGGCCGCCGGATCAGAACAAATCGCACATCTTGCGCAGAATGTATCCGTATTGGCTATAGATGCCGCGAATCAATCGGCTGAAGGCAATAAGATTATCCGGCAGGCCGCGGAGCAAATGGGCTCTGTCCGCACTTCTATATCGTCACTGACCGAGCTTGTTACCGGACTGGGAGAACGTTCTGCAGAGATTGGCAGTATTACCGGGGTCATCAATAATATCGCAAATCAAACCCATCTGCTCGCATTGAATGCGGCTATCGAGGCTGCACGTGCAGGTGAACATGGCCGGGGTTTCGCCGTTGTTGCCGGAGAAGTACGTAAACTGGCCGAGGAATCCTCCATATCCGCGCAGAAAATCACCGATCTGGTACAGCTCATTCAGAAGGATACGAACCATGCTGTGCAGGCTGTGAAAGTGAACAGCAGTGAAACAGAAGCCGGAATTGAGATTGTTACTGCAGCGGGACAAGCATTTGAGCATATCTCCGAAGCGGTGAACAAGGTCGCTGATGAAATTCAGGAGGTATCTGCCGGATCGGAAGAAATGTCAGCAAGTACGGATGAAGTGGTCCAGTATATAGAGCAGATATCCAGTATTGCCGGGGAAGCATCCGGCGGGGTTCATAATGTATCTGCTGCAACCGAGGAACAGCTCGCTTCCATGGAAGAGATTGCAGCATCGGCAGAATTCCTCTCCAGGATGGCAGAAGAATTGCAGGGACAGATCAACAAATTCAAAGTGTAGGTAGTCACCACCAAATACTGCTCGTATGGAAAAGAGTCAGAATAAACAATATACTAGCTATACAGTTATTTGTTGAGGTGAATATCAAATGGATGAAATCGATGAATCAAAACAACTTGTATTACAAATCGGCAGTGCCTTGAAAAGGTACAGAAAAGAAAATAACATGAGTCTGGAGGACTTAGCGGAATCAACGGGCGTAAGCAAACTTACTCTGGGGAATATCGAACGCGGCGAGACCAATCCGACTTTGGCGATGATATGGAAAATTTCAAAAGGCATCTCTTTACCGCTGTTGGCCTTGTTCAAATCAGAAGACCCCGTTAGCTTGTACCGGGCAGGCGAAGGCCTCCGGTTTTCGAATGACAATAAGAATTGGAGCATAGAGCCCGTCTTCAAAAATGCCAGCAACGATATTGAAATGTGCCGGGCTTATTTAAATCCTAATAGTTCGTACCATCCTGAAGGTCATCATGTAAATACAACTGAAATTGCAACAGTAATGACGGGCTCTATTGAAATTCAAGTCAATGGAGAGCGTTACACCTTGAATCAATATGATACAATCAGTTTTCGTGCAGATAGTCCTCACTCTTATACCAATAATACGAATAGCGAAACAGTACTCCATATAGCCTTGAAATATGGTTTCTAAAATTAAAATCTCACTATAATATGCAACTCTGTATTCCATTTATATATGGGAACACAGGGTTGCATTTTTGTTTTTATCGAATGTAATAATTTTAAATATTCAGGAATTAAATTCCTTAAAATCGTTAATTATAAAATACTTATTGTCAATTTTAATATATTATATTATACTTTCGTTGTCCGCGCGGATATTATAATATATTTTTCTGGTAGGAGAATGAAGAATGCCGAATAAAAAAATTTTACCATCATCTATTGGGCTGCTAATACTCGGCATTATCATTATTGCAGCTAATTTACGTGCTCCCTTAACCTCGGTCGGTCCATTAGTGAGTCTTATAAGGGATGACGTTCATATTTCCAATACTTTAGCGGGCCTCTTAACAACGGTACCTCTGCTTACCTTTGCTTTATTATCGCCTCTAGTGCCAAAACTTGGACGGAAGTATGGAGTGGAACTTTTAATTTTGATTGCCCTGATTTTTCTGACTGTTGGTATTGGAGTACGTTCTTTATCTGGCGCTGCATATCTGTATATGGGAACAGCAATTCTCGGATTCGCTATTGCAGTTTGTAATGTATTATTACCGAGTCTAATCAAACGTAACTTTCCTGACAAAATCGGTTCCATGACTGGTATTTTTGCAATTTCAATGAGTTTATCCGGAGCCGTCGCATCGGGAATCAGTGTGCCGCTAGCCGCGAATGCTGGTTTCAAATGGCAGGGATCCTTGGGAATATGGGGAATCCTAAGCTTTATATCGATTCTCTGCTGGTTACCTCAAATGAGAAATCATACGAAGCAAACAACCTCGACGAGTCAACAGCATGCTGGCAATGATGTGAATGTTTGGCGTTCACCTCTTGCGTGGCAAGTGACCCTGTTTATGGGTACGCAGTCCATGATTTTCTATGTACTGATCGCTTGGTTGCCTGAAATTCTACAACAGCAAGGCATTGACTTAAACCAATCAGGATGGTACCTCTCAATTATGCAGTTATCGCTGCTTCCATTTACCTTTATTGTCCCTGTTATTGCCGGGCGCATGTCAAACCAGCGTTCCCTGGTGGTCATCACAACCATTTTACTTTTGACAGGAACGCTCGGAATGCTTTATGGAAGCTCCAATATCATTTTGTTGTGGATCATAATACTCGGAATTGGTGGGGGCTTCGCCTTTAGCTTATCCATGATGTTTTTCGGGTTACGTACTCATAACGCGCATCAGGCAGCAGAACTGTCAGGCATGGCGCAATCGGTCGGATACCTTCTTGCCGCAATCGGTCCTGCCCTTATCGGTTATCTGCATGATGCCACAAATAGCTGGAACCTGCCGCTCTTCATTCTGCTTGGAGCTTCAGTCCTACTCTTCATAGTCGGTATAGGAGCAGCAAGTAACCGTTTTGTAGGCAGCAAGTCAAGCCAACGTGGCTAATAGCCGCCACAAGGATTCATAGATATAGTAACGTAGAACATTAGCTCAAAAAAACAGCGGCAGTCAAGGATATTATTACATCCATGGCTACCGCTAAATATGTAACTTAAGATTATTGCAGTTTCATTAACGCTGATGATCAAAATACACTTACCATATCGCAATACCAACCTTATCTTTTTCCGTAAGTGCTATCTTTATCATTTCCAAAGCATTTCCTGCTGCAAATTCAATAAAGTCTCTAAAATCGTCTATATGTAGTTGTATACCATCTAAATTATCCAGCAAAATCAGGAATTCACTTCTCAGCTTATCTAAATCTTCATCATATGCATAAATATTTGTACTTCCTAGAGAATATAACATCTTACATCCCAGCTCATTTATAAAATCGTTTCCCCAGAGCTTTTCTCTGTATGACTCAAACCCGAATAAATTATTATGTGGTTCTGGTACCTGCGCTTCCAATAATTCAGTATCTACAATTATATCTCTTTTTTTAATTATGCTAACGATCAAACTCATATTAGTTGAAACACCTCTCTATATTTAGCTATAATTCTTGGACAATCCCTGCTACCTGATTTTCTTTTTCAATATAGAAAAGCTTTCAGATAACTGCACGGTAATAGTCACTGCTGGGAAGCCGCGGCATCGTCAGCCTTCACACAATCAATGGCGACCACAATCGCGATGATGATGGACTCCATCTCCTCTTTGAATACTTGAACACTGTAGCTATCGCCCCAGGTGAACCACTTCTTGTTGACTTCACCTATGACGGCTCCGCGTTGGATGACCTGAAAATCCATGTCCCACCAATTCCCATGCACCTCAATGTCAGCCGAATCTATCGTATAGCGTGCTTTCAGGAAAGAAAACTCCTTCTTAATCGTGAGCACCTCCCGGCCGTCCACCTCCACAAAAAACTTCGGTAAAAAGCTGAATACCTTCTTGGTAATCAGTGCGACTTCCTCATCAGCTGTATTCATAATGGAGAATGTCTTTGGAATCCGCATAAAACTGCCCTCTACATAATAGACATCCTGCTCCTGCTGATTCTTCACCGTAAACTTCTCTCTTAGACTGAACACCTTCTGCTTAATAAAAAGCTCCGTCATCCCCGTCTCCTCCTATGTCATAGAGTCTGATTGCTTTCTGAATACTATAAGTATGAGGCAACTATTTAACATTAACCAGCAATGTAATCATTGACATACGCCCATGTATACATAAAAAAGCCTGAACCCTATGAACAGGCTCAGGCATTCAGGCATTTCAGTCACCGGCCGGGCTTGATGCCTACTTGAAGGTCTCCCTCCAATTCTCTGCATTCGTCGCGAGATATAACTCCTTCAATTTACCGTATTTCTTATACGGACAGCAAAATTCCTTACGCAGTACAAGCAGGCAGGCGTTACAGGAAATACAATCCGCCCTGGTGAGTCCTTCCCCGTGCAGCCAGCGGTTAGGCAAATCCGGCTCGGAAATAAGCGGACGGCACAGCGACAGGAAATCGGCATTTCCGTTCTGCGCGATCTCTTCCATCCGCTCAATATTACGGTGTCCGCCTACCAGGATAAGCGGAATGGAGAGACGGATATCCTTGATATAATCATAATAATACGACTGCTTGGCAAGCGCGCCAATTTTCGTTCTTGCTTCGGGAATCGGGACCGGTGTAAAGCCTAATTCGTCCTCGGTCCGGACGAGACAATCCCACATGCCCCCGCTTACCTCGATGGCGTCGACGCCGGTCGTTGCGATTTCGTCCAGCAGCTCCGGGAAGTTGTCCTTGTTAATGCCGCCTTCTACGTGATCGTCGCAGTTCAGCTTGATGAGGATCGGAAAGTCTCCAACTTCCTCTCTCGCCAGCGCAACGATGTCCCGGATAATGTTCGCCCGCTTCTGCACTGAACCGCCGTACCTGTCAGTACGTCTATTCGTATAAGGGGACAGGAAGGAGCTGAGCAAATAGCCATGCGCCGCATGAAACTGCACACCGTCGAACCCGGCTTTTTGAACCCGGACAATCGCGTTGGCGAAATACTGGATGATTTGCCCGATTTCATCCGGCTGCAGCTCCCGGGCTTTTTTGATCAGAATCGGAGATTCCACAGCCGAGGGCGCGATGCAATCCGCCGTTACATAGTGATGCACCTGCCGGCCGGGATGGTTTAACTGCGCGATGACGATGCATTCCGGATCTGTCTCATGAACGGTGTGCGCGATTTTGGCTACCTCGGGAATGAATTCGTCATCGTAGATGCAATATTGGCCCTCCGTTCTTTTGGCCGTCGGCGTTGCCGCCATGGCGCCGGTAACGATGGTTCCGACTCCGCCCAGCGCCAGATCCTTGTACACCTGCAGAACCGATTGCGATATTTTCCC
This sequence comes from Paenibacillus sp. IHB B 3415, assembly GCF_000802655.2. Taxonomy (NCBI): domain Bacteria; kingdom Bacillati; phylum Bacillota; class Bacilli; order Caryophanales; family Paenibacillaceae; genus Paenibacillus; species Paenibacillus sp. IHB B 3415. The sequence goes on from NZ_JUEI01000066.1 coordinate 38,033, forward strand.
GTCCGTCGACATTTGGCTCTCACCTGTAGCAGAGCGCACCAGCCGGTTTTTCATGACGAGATTGCCGATTCTTCCTTCGGAATATACCTTATAATGCTGCCTGCTCATGAGTAAGTCCCCCATTCTAATGATTCGCCCTCTGTATTTGATTCGCTTCAATTAACGCAGCGATCGCCTCGGCCGGCGGACCTTCCATACGGTACAGCATTCTGCAAAACGTTCGTACCGCTTCCATCGCGCGCAGATCGGACAACATCCGGTAATGGCTGTCCGACCCGGCCGTCATAACCGACATGCGGGGCAGCCATTCTTCCCACGCCTTCCAGTAAGGGATAGCGTCAGCCGGTCCTTTCCCGTTGTCATCCAGGCAAAAATAAGGCTCCAGCTCTCCATAGAACGACCCGCCCCGGCAGCGGAAATAATAACAGGACGGTTCTTCCGGCGCATCCAGTGGCGTAATAACGTACCGGTCAAGCCCGTAAGCCTCCTGAACGCGGATGCTTTGCGCCATACGCTCGCGCCAAGCTGTCTCGGACCCGTTCAACCCCCGTGCACTGGCCATCCCGAGCAACTGCTCCAGGAACAACTCCGGATCTTCGTGCAAATAAGCACGGGCCTCGTCCTGATGAATAAGACGGCCCGCCCATGATTTGGGCTCCGGCGATAACGCGGATAAGAGTGCCGAGTTCACCGCTTGCAGCGCAATCGTTTTTCTGTAGAATGCCTCGTCTTGAAGCGCTTCCCGGTAAGGGGTGTGCAAATAAGAATCGAGCATGACGATTGTCTGAACGCCCTCTCCAAGCTCTTGAAGCTGCCGGGCAACTTCGTAAGCGATACGCCCGCCAAGCGAGAAACCTCCGAGGTCATACGGACCTTTCGGCTGAACAGACATGATGATATGGACATAGTACGCCGCCATCGCTTGAATGCCGTGCAGCGGCTTGCGGCTGGACATCCAGCCCCGGGCCTGGATGCCGTACATCGGACGCTCGGCTTCTTGAGCGATCTGCTTGTAGCCGCTGACGATGGCGCTTCCTCCGTGAATCCAAAACACAGGACGGCCGGAAGTGCGGTGATTGAGCGCAATCAGCTCGGGAAATAAAGGCCGTGAGCTGGCGGCTTGGCCGGCGGGTTCAGAGCGCTCAGGCAGCTTAATTGGGGCTGCCTGAGCAGTTGCATGCACTTCTTCTACAGGCTCATATATGGGCAACGTGACAGTAGGGAACTGTTCCGCAGGGACCGCTGCCGCCTCTGCGTTCACGGCGGAAGCCAGCCATACCGAAAGCTCCCGCAGGCTCGCGTTCGCATGGATATCCTCCAGGGTAACCGGGACGCCGAAGCGGTTATGAAGGTCCCGGACCCATTCGACCCCCGATATGGAGTCCAGCCCAAATTGGGTGAACGGCTCCTCCGCGTCCACATCCCCCGGCAACATGTCGAGAACGCCAGCCAAGCTTACCGCCAGCTCTTCCCTCAGCTTCTCCGCAGTTGCGGTTCCCGCTGCAGCGCGGGAATGTCCTTCATCTGCAATGCCCGGCAGCAAGGCTTCGGATAAAGGGCGAAGCTTAATGCCGCCCGGCTTCGCGGACGCCAGGGGAGACACCGCGGGCTCCGCTTCCGGTGATAACCGCTGCACCTGGTGACCAGCCACAGCGTTGTTAGAGTGAGAGCGGGCAGCGGATAGCTCCCCGTTCAGTTCTTCAAGCACATTGCCGTGAAATTGCCGCAGCAAATCAAGCGCCTCGGCCTTAGCCAGACGATGCTGTTTCATCTCATTCAACACATATTGCAGGAATTCAGCCATAGGTCCTCCTTTGACGGATCACGTCTCTTATATTCGATTGGATCTCATCGGCCGCACGGTCGATGCTGATGGAATCGTCCATGATCCGATCCAGCAGCTTGCCGTAGAAGCTGCTGTCAAATACATCGCTGCTCAAGCCGCTTGCAGCTGTTGACGCCAGCATGCCGGGGGTCCCGGTTCCTGCCGTCATGAGTTCCGCGGCTGCCGGTTCTTCCTTACGCGGGACCGGGATCGCAAGCGGCTCCGCCGACGGCTGTTCCGCCAGTGGCTGACCTTGGCTGCTTCCCCCTCCGCCCTCCGTAAACCAATACCGTTCTCTGGCGAACGGATAGGCCGGCAGGCTGATGCGCTGCGGATGCGGGCCGTCGTAGAGCTGTGACCAATGGACCTGCATGCCTTTGGTCCACAAGCTCAGCAGCTTGTCGAACTTGCGCTGCCGCATCCACTTGATCAGGACCTCCTGCATTTCATCGTCGGAGCTGAGTGCGGCGATTGTGTCTTTGTTCTCCTTAACCCGTCCCCGGTATAGACCCGGTGCCTCCGAAACACCGTTGCCGAGAAGCTGCAGCACTGCGCCTAACTCTTCAAGTGTTCCGGCAACGCAGGCAGCTCTTTCTTCCATCGCTTCCCGCCCCGTCTGGAGCGTATAAGCGATCCGGCTCAAGTCTGATTCTTCATACCGTCCTTCCTGAATGGCAGACGCAAGCTGCTGGGCGATCAGCTTTAGCTGATCCCCGCTTCTGGCCGACAGCACAATGAGGCACGGCCTGGATGCATCCGTTCTCTGCTGCGGCACGGTGTACGGATTCGGCATATATTCCTCCACGACAAGATGCGCATTGGCGCCTCCCGCCCCAAACGAAGAGATGCCGGCCCGGCGCGGATATTCCCGCCGGGTGCCGTCAATGGTGAGGACAGGCCGGTTCCAATCGGCAAGCTCCTGCTGGACGACGAACGGCGTGTTACCGAACTCGATGCCCGGATTCAGCGTTGTCGCGTGCAGAGAAGGGACGAGCTGCCGATGGCGGAGCATAAGCAGCACTTTGGTCAGCCCGGCGATGCCGGCTGCGCTCTCAGAGTGCCCGATGTTGGACTTCACCGATCCTAGAGAGCAGAATTGCTTATCTTGCGTATCCCGTTCAAACGCCCGGGTCAATCCGGTGATCTCAATCGGATCGCCAAGCGCAGTTCCAGTCCCGTGGGCCTCTATGCAGCTAATCGTTCTGGCATGGACATTGGCCCGTTTGAGCGCATCTGTAACGACCTCATACTGGGCCAGCGGGTTAGGGACCGTATAACCGTTCGTCCGGCCTCCGGCATTGAGCATGCTTCCTTTAATAACGCCATAGATGTGGTCGCCGTCCCGCTCCGCTTTGTCCAGCGGCTTTAGCACAATGGCGCCTACGCCTTCCCCATCAACGAAGCCGTCCGCTCCGGCACCGAACGACCTGCACTGATCCCCGGAGGAGAGCATGTTCATGGCCGACAGCCTTAAATAATGGTTCGGAGACTGAATCAAATTGACACCGCCGGCGATTGCACATTCGCTTGTGCCGTTGTTCAGGCTGTCAATGGCCAGATGAATCGCCGTTAACGAGGAGGAACAGGCCGTATCGACCGCCATGCTCGGGCCACGGAAATTGAACAAATAGGAGATGCGGTTCGCGATGGACCAATAACTGGCACCCGTCGGATAATTCCCGTTCATCGCCCCGACATAAACGCCTACCTTGCCGCTGGCGCATAGCGTAGCAGGCGTATAGCCCGCATCTTCTATGCTTGCATAAGCGGTTTCGAGGAATAGCCGTTCTTGAGGGTCCATCTGCTTCGCTTCTTTCGGCGAGATGCCGAAGAACAGCGGATCGAACCGGTCGTACCCTTCAATGAATCCGCCCCATTTGCTGTACATCGTCCCTCTTTTGCCGCGCTGCGCTTCATAATAATCCGCCCAGTCCCAGCGATCCTTGGAAACTTCGGTAATGCCGTGTCTTCCCGCCTTCAGCTGCGCCCAGAATTCCCGGATATTTCCGGCACCCGGATAACGTCCCGACAGCCCAATGATAGCGATATCGGCTGACGCCGTTACGGCGGCGGATGTCCGGGCAGTATTCTGCGGAATCGAAGCAAACCGGCTGCCCGGCCGCGGATTTCCGGCTGCGCCTGCAAGTGCCGGCTCCGGCTGTGGCTCTTGAATACCGCTGCCATTAGGCCGTGCCCCGCCGGTCCCGGATTCGTCCGGTCCGAGCAGCACCGCGAGCGTCTCCTGATGTGCCGTCAAGAAATATCCGGCAAGCTCTTCGACCGTCTGATATTCGAAAAATACCGTACTGTTCACGCTGCCGAACTCTTCACTTAACGCATTCGTCAGCTGTACAACCAGAATGGAGTCGATTCCGTAGTTTTCGAACCGCTCCCTCGGATCGAGCTGTCCGGTTGGCATCTTGAGCACTTCCGCTATGCGCCGGCGCAAATACGCAATTGTCTTCTCCCTCAGCGTGCCTGCGTAACGCTCTCCTGCCCCTGCCTTCACCGGCTGGACGGGCAGAACGCTAACCCGATTCTCCTTGTTCGCCGCCTCGCTTTTCTCTTGAACGGGCTTCACCTGCTGCCGTACCACGCCATCGCTTTCCGCCATAATAATCTGCTGGCCCCATGCGTGAACAGGCTCAGCAGGGAAATCGACCGAACGGAATCCTTCGTCTTCAAGCACGTTCAGCCACGTCCCCGGCGATAAACCGGGTGAGCCCGCAATACGAAGCCGGGCGTCTTCATACCGCCACCACCCATCGAGCAGCCCGAAGGTCAGATGCGTAAACATCGATTGCCCGTGCAGCTCGTTAAGCAGCAGCAGTCCGTTCTTTTTGAGTAAGGCTTTGGCGTTGCGCAGCGTGTGGCGAATGTTCTTCGTCGCGTGAAGTACATTGGCCGCAATGGCGATATCGTATTCGCCCGGACGAATCTGCTGGCCGGATAGCGGTGACTCGACATTGAATAGCTGATAAGTCAGGAATGGATGGTCCGGTCCATATGTCTCCTTGGCATGGATCAGGAAGGCTTGCGAGATATCGGTATAGCGATATTCCTGAATGTTGTCCGCATATGCCTTCAGCTTGCGCAGGACGCCGGCGCTCGTGCCCCCGGTTCCCGCCCCGATCTCCAGAATGCGAATGCGGGCGGACGGATCGAGCTGAATCCGCTGCTTCACATAAGCGGCAATGATATCGCCTAGCACTTCATTGAAAGCGTCCGCCACCGGATTATGCTTATAGACGCCTTCTACGAGCTCCATGGATGAATTCGGAAATATAATATCCGTTGCCGGAAGCTTGCCCGATAAAATATCCGGAAGTGCACGCAGCGCCGTCTCCGCGAGCGCAATCTGCGCCGCCATTCCGCCGAAAGCGAGCCATTCCTTCTTTTTGCGGTCCCATTCGGACCACAGCGCCTCCATCCTGGAATTGGCTGGATACAGCCCCTTGCCGGCGCTATCTTGCTGCACACCATTTCGCTCTCTAAGTAGTGCAATGCTCGCATCAAGCCATCTTGAATACCGGCCATGGACGCCGTTTCCCTGCACGTAGCCAGTATTGTCCGCTGCCCGGCTGAACATGCCGGACGCAAGCAGCTGCCCTTCGAGCATCCGGCAGAGCTGCGACTCCATATCCTGAAGCGCCGCATATCCTTCCCCGGTAAGCCCTGCCGTCGCGGCCTGCGGGTCAGGGAGAACACGGGCAAGCTGCTCCGCCGATTGAACGCTGTTGTCCGGATGCAGGAATAGCTGTTCGTCCTGCGAAATGCCCTCGATCGTAAGGCCCCCAGTGGTCTTGAGCAGAGCCAGCTGATTCAGCGGGCCGGACAGAAGCCCGCCAAGCGCCTCCATCGCCTCCTCCGGCTCAATGGAGCCTATCCCCATCTGTGCCATGCGTTCCTGATAAGCATCGGAAGCAACGACACCAACACCGCCCCAGTAACCCCAGTTCATCGTTTTGACCGGGTAAGGCGAGCGGGCGGCAAGCTGATGCGCATAAGCATCCATGAATGTGCATCCGGCGGCGTAATTGCTTTGACCCGCCGATTTCATGAAGGCATTCATAGACGAGAAGAACAGAACGAAATCGGGCATTTCCCCGCCGAGCAGCTCCGCCATATTGACGCTCGTATCGACCTTGGCCGCAAGGGCGGACCGAAAACGCGCTTCGTCCATGTTCGCAAGACTTTGGTCCGCCAGCACGATGGCCGAGTGAACAACACCGTCAATGCGGCTGAACCGTTTCTTCGCCGTGTCGTAGGCAAGCTGCAGGGAGCTGCGGTCGGATGCGTCCCCGGAAATATAGACAGGTGCTTCACCGAAGGCACCCAGCCGGTCAAGCTTCGTCTGGATCAGCTCATCCTTCTCGCGCCGTCCGATCCAGACGATATGCGCCTGCCAGGTGCGGATCATATATTCGCTCCACACCTCGCCGATGCCGCCGGCTCCGCCGATCACCACGTAGACGCCGCCTTTTCTGTACAAAATCCGTTCCGGGGAATTATTGCTGCCCCGGTTGACCGGAATGAGCTTCTGGCGGAACCACTCGCCGCTTCGGTAAGCCCAGGCGTTGCCCTGCCGGTCTGCGGGGAGCGACAATAGCTCCTGAAGCGGCCACTGACCGCCGGACTCCAGATCGATTAGCCGTACGCTCCAGTTCGGATATTCTTTGGCGAGCGAACCAATCAGCCCGTGCACGCCGGCGTGTGCCGCATCGACGCCATCTCTCCGGCCTACGCTCTGCGTCTGTCCGGTAATGACCGTCCAGCCGGTCTTGCTGCCTCCTCCGCCTGCAAGCAGCACGGCCTTGATCAGCTTGAACAGCTGGAAGACGCCGCCTTGCTGCGCGCGGGTCAGCGAAACACCGGGCAGCGAGCCGTCGGCAGCATCTGGCGCAATCCAAACGATATGCTCCGGCATCCCTCCGTCCGCAAGCCGCCGGGCGATCTCTTCGATCGTATCCTCCGGCTGGAACCTAAGTGATTGCGCGTGTGGAAGCAGCTGTTCCAAAGCGGAACTGTTCTTAGGACCGGCATCGCCGACAATCGTTATGCGGCTGTCAGGCTTCGGCCACTCTTGAACCCGTTCGACAGGCACGGTGTCCCATACGGGGTGTAACGTCATAAGAGCGGAAGGAGTCTGTCTATCCGCTGCCGCCGTTGCCATAATCCTCGGCTCCGTCCGTACAGCGGTTACGGCATCGCCATCCATCCCCCTTACGGAATAGCCTTTCAGACTTGCGATAACACCGCCCTGTTCATTGCACAGGTCAATGTCCATCTTCCGTACTTTGCCGCTGGCCATGTCGCCCCCGCTCCAACGGACATAGGCCCATACAACGGAGGAGTAACGGCCGTAAACGGTCAACTCCTCAAGCGTAAACGGAAGCATCGGCTTCAAGCCGGCGTCCTCCTGCCCGATGCCGTCCATCAGACCGATCGCGGCTTGGAACGCCGCGTCCGTCAAGCTCGGATGCAGAATGAACCGGTCCGCCGAAGGGATGGCCGATGCAGGAAGAACCAGCTTCGCAAGCGCGCGCCCGTCCCCCGCATACACGCAATCAACAGCCCTGTGGGCTGCGCCGTACTCAATCCCCATCCTTTGGAACGCCGAATAACAATCATCGGCCGTCAGGACGCGAATGCCGCACTTTGCGCGCAGGGACGCCAGTTCCAGTGCAGGAGCAATTTCACTGCCGCTCCATTCCGCACGTCCTTGGCTATAGATGTTATCCCCGCTTGCTCCTGCATTGCCGCCGTAGATCTCGAATGCGATGTCCCCGCTCTCCTGCGGGCGCAGCCCGATATGAACATTCGACGTCCCTTCGCTGATTGTGCAAGGTCTCACCCAGACAACCTCCTTCAGCCGAAGGCCGACCGGAATGCCTTCACTCCTGCCGCTGGCTTGGGCCGCAGCATAAATGGCCATCTCCAGCTGCGCCGCGCCGGGCAGCACCTTCTGCCCCCTGACGACATGATCGGCAAAGAAAAACTCGGTTCCCGTAAAGGCCGAGCTGTAACGCTGCTCCGAGAAGTCGGATGTATTGGCGTACAGCAGCGGATGCAGCAGCTCACCGGCAGGAGCAGCAGACCCGCTCCCCTCGCCTGCGGAGCCGGTATGACCGCCTCCCGCATCCGCCCCCGGCTTCGGCGACCAGTACCGGTTCTTCGCGAACGGGTATAGAGGGAGGGCAATTCGCCGAGGCTTCCGTCCCTGGTACATGCTGCTCCAATCGACCGAAAGCCCTTGCACCCACCAGTCGAGCAGCTTCGTATACTTTCTTTTGGCAAGCCATGCATCGACCGTGTGCTGCAAATCCTCATCTGCCGTTAAGACGGCCGCTGCGCCGTCATTAAGTCTTCCCCGGCCGTAGAACAGATCCCCGGTCGTACGGTCTCCTCTCAGGTAAGCGGCCAGCTTGCTCTCAACCTCGCCTATGCTGTCTGCCAGAAGCGCGAGCCGTTCCTCCATCGCCTCCCGGCCGGTCTGCAGCGTATGGGCTATACTGGCCAAGTCGGCATCGGTGAACGCTTCTTCACGAACTGCATCCAGCAGCGCCTGCGCAAGCGCGCGCAGCCGCTCCTCGTTCTTGGCGGACAGCACGATCACCGCAGGCAGTGGATAAGCCGCCGCGGGACCCGCACCCGCCTCTGCGGCAGGAATATATTCCTCCACCAGCAAATGCGCATTGGAACCCCCGGCCCCGAAGGACGATATACCCGCCCTGCGCGGATATTCCCGCAGCGAGCCGGACTCACGCAGGACCGGCCGCTTCCATTCCGCCAGCTCCCGCTGTACGACGAATGGCGTTGAGGAGAAATCGATGTTCGGATTGAGCACGGAGGCATGCAGGGACGGCGCCAGCTGCCCATGCTTCAGCTGCAGCAGCACCTTCGTCAAGCCGGCAATGCCGGCCGCGCTTTCGCAATGGCCGATATTGGACTTGGCCGAGCCGATGGCGCAAAATGCCTTATCATCCGTATATGCCGAGAACGCGCCCGACAAGCCCGCGATTTCTATGGGATCGCCGAGCGATGTCCCGGTACCGTGAGCCTCGATGTAACTGACCGTTCTCGGGTCGAACCCCGCCCTGCTCATCGCCTGCTTGATCACTTCAGCCTGGGCATTGGGATTCGGAACCGAGTACCCGTTCGTTTTGCCGCCGTGATTGATTGCACTTGCTTTGATCACGCCGTAAATCCGGTCCCCGTCCGCAATCGCTTCGGACAACGGCTTGAGCAGCACCGCGCCGACGCCCTCCCCGGGCACGTAGCCGTCGCCGCCTTCGCCGAAGCTTTCGCAGCGGCCCTTGCTCGACACGAATTTCCCCTGCGCAAGCATCAGATATTTGTTCGGATGAAGCGACAGGTTGACGCCTCCGGCAACGGCTACGCCGCACTCCCCTTGCTGGATGCTTTGACAGGCCAGATGAATGGCGGTCAGGGACGAAGAGCACATCGTATCGACGGCTATGCTGGGCCCCTGGAAGTTATACCAATAGGACACCCGGTTCGCAATCGAAGACGGGCTGCCGGCGTACGCGATTCTTCTGCCCGAAAGCTGCTCCTGCGCCCCGTACAGCTGGTACTCCTCATACATGACGCCGGCATAAATACCCACCGGAATCCGGCGGTTCAGCTTCCGGTTGAACGCAACCGATTCCCTCGTATAACCGGCGTCCTCCAGTGTATGGTAGACGCATTGCAGAAACAGCCGCTCCTGGGGATCCATTACTTCTGCCTCCAGGGGCGAAATTTGGAAGAACAACGGATCGAACTGATCCATCCCGTCCAGGAAACCTCCCCATTTGCTGTAAGTGGTGCCCAGCTTGTTCTTATCTTCGTCGAAATAAAGGGAGTGATCCCATCTTTCCGGCGGGATCTCCGTAATGCAATCCCGTCCCTGCTGCAAATTGAGCCAGTATTCCGCCACATCCGGCGCTCCCGGGTAACGTCCCGCTATGCCGATAACGGCAATATCGATTGGACCGTCTTGCCCGTGCTGCCTTAGTGCCGGGGAAGGGCTGCCTGCCGTCGCCAACGCCGGTGAAATCCGGGAACGGGGCTGCCTGCCTGTAGAAGGCCGGATTAGTCCGGTCACCGGAGGTGCTGTCTTGGCAGCAGCTCTGTTATCGTCCGCAGGTGGTCTGCCGGAGCCCAGAAGCTCCTTCAGTTTGGCTTGATGCGCCCTGAGGAAATAGTCCGTTAAGGCGGCAAGGTTCTGGTATTCAAAAAACAACGTTTTGGACAAGGGGCCGAACACTTTCTCCAGTTCTCCGGTCAGATCCATCACCATAATCGAATCGATCCCGTACTTCTCCAGCGGGACATGCTCGTCGATCCGGTGGGACGGCAGCTTGATCGCAGACGAAAGCAGCCTTTTAAAATAATGGACCGCCTGCTCCCGGAATGCGGCCGGCAAGTCGGCAGGCGCGGGGGAACCCCCTTCTGCATGCACCGCCGGAGCCTCCAGTGGTTCAGCTTCCCTTGGAGCCGGCATACGTTCCGCCAAATGCTCTGCCAGCTGGCGAATGGTCGGATATTCAAGCAGTTCGACCGGTGTTACCTTGAACCCGACAGCCTCGCCTATGCTCACTGCGGCAGTTTGCATCTGATGCGCATCGAAGCCGAATTCGTCCCAATCGGTATCGATATGAATCTCGCTGCCGGGAACGGTGAGCAACCCGGATACGGCACGGACTGCGGCAGCGAGAATCTTTTCCTTCGTTCCGCCATCCGTATTCCGCTTCACAGGAGCTGGCGCCGGGGATGGGGTTGCCCCAACCTTTGAGCTAGCCGCCAGCTTGTGCAAGGCGCTCCGCAATTGTGCCGGCTTGCCTTGGACGACCATGACCTGGCTTCGCTCTGAAGCGAAGGCGCGATAAAAGGCGGAGAAGCCGCTGTCCGTCTGAAGCGGCACGAAGCCGAACGTATCCTGGAGCCTCTTCACCGTGCTTTCGCTCACGCTCATCCCGCCGTCCTTCCAAAGCGGCCAATTAATGGACAGCGTGCGGCCTTGGCGCTGCCCGGCTGCCGCCAGCTCGCTGCGGTATGCAGCGAATGCATCCATATAGGCATTGGCTGCCGCATAATCGGCTTGACCGGCATTCCCCATGCTGCCCGCAGTGGACGAAAACAGCACAAAAAAGTCTAGCTCGAGATGGCGGGTCGCCTCATCCAGATAGGCTAAACCGGTTACTTTAGGAGCCAGTACGTCCGCAAGCTCCTGTATGCCCTTCTTCACGATCAAGCTGTCACGCACGATTCCCGCGCTGTGGATAATACCCTGCAATTTGCCAAAGCGTTCCCCGATATCCCGTATAAGGCCGAACATGGCCTGCCTGTCGTTCATGTCGGCCTGCCGGTATTCGGCCCGGACGCCTGCGGCGCGAAGCTGCCGGAGCTGCTCCTCCTTATCCGCATCGAGCGGAGACCGTCCGGTCAGAACAAGCGTTGCCTGCTTGGCCTGCCGGCCTGCCTCCTTGGCGAATAGCCGGCCGAGGCCGCCTGTGCCGCCTGTAATTAAGTACACTCCATTGTCTCTCCACGGCGCAGCAGTAAGCCCGCCGGATGCTTCAAGCTCATTCCAGCGCAATACATAGCGGATGCCGTTCTGATAGCGGATTCTCGTGTCCTGTGGGCTTCTGCCGTCGTTCTGCAGCTGAATGGCGAAGTCCGGAGCACTGCTTCCGGCTCCGGCTTCCGCTTCGATCAGCTGAACGGCAAGCTTCGGATGCTCCAGGGCGGCCGTCTGCAGCATTCCTGCCAATCCAGCCAGCAGCCGCTCTTCGCCCTTGCCGGAGATGATGAGCTGCACCAGAGCCGAGCCGATGGAAGAATCGTTCACAACGGCTTGCAGCTCGTTCAGTGCCAGCGCTGCGTACCGGCCGAAACGCAGACAGGTTTCTTCCTCCGCAGCAACCAGATTGCAAATGCGCCAGCGGCGGCTAAGCGGCATGCCGTTCCAGCAAGCGTCCAGGCTGTCTGCCAGCTCTTGCTGCCCGCACAGCATGACGAGATGAAGATCGAACGGTGCCGTTCTGCTGCCCTGATCGGATTGGCCCGCTGTTTGCTCTTCCCAGACTGGCTCAAGCAGCAGCGTTTCCGTTGAATCTTCTTCCGCCGGGTGATCCAAAGCACGAACGGAGAAACCTCTGATCTTCACGCATACGGCTCCTTGTTCATCGCATAGGTCGGCATCAAGCTTCCGAACGCCGCCGTACACCTCTCCTTCGCCTGAGCGGATGTACACCCACATCGACGAAAGACAGGGACGGATAACCTCCACGTTCTCCACGGCAAAAGGAAGAAGCGGGTGAAGGGGCGCCCGACTTTCTTCCCCGAGCAGCAGCCCGAGCGACGCCTGTAAAGCGGAATCCAGCATGCCCGGATGCAGAACGAAGGCATCGCCCGTTCCCCATACCGGTTCCGGAAGCTTAAGTCTGGCAAGCACCTGTCCCTTGCCGATATACATCTCTTCCAATCCCCGGTGGGCCGGACCATACCGGATTCCCATCGCTTCGAACCGCTCATAGCTTTCGGAGGCAGTTATCCGCGCTGTACCACATTGCGAGCGGATCGCATGCAAATCGATCACGCTCCGCGCTTCGGATGAAGCCTCCAGCATCAGGCGGCCTTGGCTGTGTACGGCCGCGATGTCCCCGGATTCAGCTGAGGAGCCGGTGATCTCGAAGGATACGCTGCCGTCCTCTTCCGGATACAGCGCGATATGAACCTGAACAGGCTCTTCCCCTGCGGCGAGAGGACGGGACCACGAGACATGCTGAAGCCGGATTCCTGCCGTTCCGGCCCGAAGCGATTGCTGTGCGGCAGCGTCTGCCGACTTCTCCAATGCGGCCCGGGCCATTTCGAGATAGGCCGATCCCGGCAGGAGCCGCTGGCCGTTGACGACATGATCCCTGAAGAAAAACTCGTCCCCCGTGAACACGGAGGTGAATTTCTGCCCGGCAAGATCGGACGTATTGTGCTGCAGCAAAGGATGACCCGGCGCTGCCGGACCAAGCCTGTCCGCCAAGCGTGTGCTCAAGGCGGGCTGGATGTCAGGAATAGCAAACCTTTCCCTGGCAAAAGGATGTGTCGGCAATCCCGCCAGCCGCTTGGCGTCCGTTTGGCGGTACTGGAGGACAGCCTGTCCCACATCGGTTCCGCCAATCCACAGCTCCGCCAATTTTTTGTATTTCCCGCCCGTCAGCAATTGCTGCAGGAATTGTCTGCCTTCCGCCGTGTCGGCGAGATCGGTGCCTTCCTTCTTGCCGGCCGCTCCGGCATAACGGCCCAGTGCCGGTGCCGGAGCAAGCCGTTGCTCCCCCGCCAGTTCCTCCAATTGCTGCGTAAGCTGGGCTATGCTGCCGGTTACGGCCGCAAGCCGGTATTCCATCGGGGTTCTGGCGGCTTGATACGTATACAGGAAGCTCCCGGTGTCCACGTCAGGGTGTGAACGTAAATACGCATGCACAGACCGGGCGTACTCCCGCAAGCTTGCCTCGCTGGCCGCAGAGAGCATGAACAAGCCTTGTTCCACGGCAGCCGGCCTGTCATCCGCCAACGGCACGGCTGCTTCATGCGCCTCAACGACGAGATGCGCGTTCGTGCCGCTGAAGCCGAACGAGCTTACCGCAGCGAGCCGCGACGATTTCGCGTTTAGCGGCCATTCCTGCAGACATGTGTTTACGTAGAAAGGGCTGCCTGCGAAATCGATATGCTCATTCTCTTTGCGGAAGTGGATCGAAGGCGGCATCTGCATATGCTTGAAGCTAAGCAGCACTTTTATTAAGCTAAGCACGCCTGCGGCGGCGGTCGTATGCCCGATATTGCCTTTCAGCGAGCCGATGGCACAATACTGTTTGTTCGATGTAAATTTGCCGAACGCATGGCTCAGCGCGTGAATTTCAACCGGGTCGCCCAGCTTCGTAGCCGTTCCGTGCGCTTCCGTATATTGAATATCCTCCACGTTGATTCCATACCGCTCATACACCGATTGCTGCAGCTTGCTCTGGGAGAGGAAGCTCGGCGCCGTAATGCCTGAAGTTTGACCGTCCTGGTTGGTGCCGCTCCCGCGAATAATCCCATAGATCGAATCGTTGTCGCGCAGGGCGTCCTCAAGCCTTTTTAGAATGACGATGCCTGCGCCGTCACCGACGACGATGCCATCCGCATCGTTATCGAACGGGCGGCACATTCCCGTAGGAGACAGCATGCCGGCATTGTTCATGAACAGAAAGGCACCGGGATGGGTATAGATCGTTATTCCGCCGGCAATGGCCAGATCGATAGCGCCATTCCGCAGCTTCTCACAAGCAAGGTCGATGGCGACTAGAGAAGAAGAGCATGCCGTGTTGACCGCAAGCGCCGGACCTTTGAGATCCAGGCAATACGCAATGCGGGCCGCCATAATACTCGTGTCGGTGCCCAGCATAGTATGGTGGGAGTAATCCTGCGCGGAGGGATACCCCATCGAGCCTATGAACGTGCCGACCTGTCCGCCCTGCCGGGCATATCCGGCATCTTCCAGCGCCCGGTAGCATTCCTGCAGAACGATGCGCTGCGCCGCATCCATCGCTTCCGCTTCTTTGGGCGATATATTGAAGAACAGCGGATCGAAGTGCTCGATACCGTCCATAGCGCCATACCGGAGGGGCACAGGCGAGGAGGAATGCGCTTGGATGTAAGCGATCCACTCCGGATTGTCCATCATCCGGGTGCAGTCCTTTCCTTGCGAAACGATCTCCCAGAACTCGTCTTGATTAGCAGCCCCGGCGGTCCGGCACGACAGCCCGATGACGGCGATCCCGCCGGAGACGGACCCTGCAGGGTTCGCCTCCCCAGAACTCGTCTTGATTAGCAGCCCCGGCGGTCCGGCACGACAGCCCGATGACGGCGATCCCGCCGGAGACGGACCCTGCAGGGTTCGCCTCCGGCGGCCGGGATACACTCCCCTGTTGCTGCGATTGCTGCACCTTCTCCTCGCGGGTAGGTACACCGGCAGGCATTCCGGCCGGTCCGGGAACCGGAACGAAGTCCACCGCGGGAACCGTCATTTTTGCCGTGAATTCTGATGACACCTTCGTTACCGGCCCGGCGGACGGCAGAGCACCGCTTGCGTGCATCTGCCCGGCGACATAAACGGCCAACGCTTCGAAATTATGGCATTCGACGAGAATGCTGGTCGGGAGCGACAAATCGAAGCGGACGTTGATTGCTTCCAGCAATTCGACCAAATTAACGGACGAGATGCCAAGCTCCTTCAGCGATTCCGCCTCCAGCAATTCTTCCCGGTCCAAACCAAGGACCTGCCCGAATACGAGCACCAAGCTTTCTCTAACAACATCCAGCCTTTCTTCAAGTGAATCCGGCCTATTCCCAGAAATCATAAGATTGCTCCCTTCAACGGTCTCTCCTGCTGCGTTATAGACGTCGGCGGATAGGTCTTCTGCCCGAGATGCTTCATTTCGTTCAGCGCTTCCGCGTACGGGGTTTTGTGCGCGATTCTGATTTCGTTGAACGATTTCAGCTCCGCTTCGGTCATCGCCGTCTCCTTACAGAGCTTGAACAGGCAGTAGCTGGTCCAGCCCCGCTCGAGCGAGATGGCGTTATTGGCATAGCTGCGCAGCGAATCACGCGCGACCGGAACTAATCCCTCCGTGTTCCGCTCACAATCCGGATCGTACAAATAATTGGCGACCCGGGATGAAACGTCGATAATCTCCTCGATAGCCAGGCCGCAGCGCGCCAGCACGCCGGCCCATTCCGCCGCAGTCGCAATCGCAATGCCAATGTCCGCATCAACGATCGGCCCGCGCAGATTCGCGATGAAATCCATCAGCAGCACTTGGCCGTCTTCCGCCAAGGAAGCGGCAATATTCGCGAACAAGGCGGTTTTGTCCGGGATGTGGCAGCACACCTCAATCCCGATGACGAGATCGTAGCAGTCAGGGAAGCGGTCAACCGCGCTGTCCCGGTGATAAATTGCTGCACGGGAGCTTAGATTCAGCCCTTCAATCCGTTTGTTGCCCAGCTCCGCCTGTCCCTTCGAAATGGTATACCCGTGCGCCTTGATATCTGGATACAGCGAAGCGATTTGAATGACATCGGTACCATGGCCGCAGCCGATATCCAGTACGGAGCGGACACGGCGGAAATCCGCTTTATAGAACAATACCTGCCGCAGTTCGATCTGTTTATCCTTGACAAGGGCTGCTTCATCCGGATACCGCTCCGGATTCAGCAGCACCCTGCTCATCGAGAAGCCGGGAATCCGCGATTCGAACGGGCAAAACGTTAAATATTCTTCCTGAAATTCCGCCGAGCGGTCGACGGTGTTGAACGAGTACAGCTCCGCCGCCTTATTGCCGTCGTCCGGCCCCGAAGGAGGCAGGCTGACAGCCATATGCTGAACGGATACGTTACGGTTCTCTTGCGGCCAGCATTTTCTTTTCCTGAAAGGATACCCCGGAGCTGAAACGATTCTGGCGCTTCCGGCTTCGTACAGTTCTGCCCACGGCACCTGCATCCCCCCGGCCCAAAGCGAGGCGAGCTGGAGAAGGTCGCGCTCCCTCACCGCCTTACCGGCTGTCTCGGCAGTGGCGGATGCAGGCGTCTGATGTCCGTGAGTTCCCGAACTTCCGCCATAGATGGCAAGCCCGCCGGGAAGCGTTGCGGCCGTTCCGTCGATATAAGCGCTTAAGCCTTGCACCAACGCCTCTTTCGATGGTGTCACAATCGCAAGACGACATTTCATCGCCTCTCTGCCCACGCTCAGCGTATAAGCCAGGTCGCGCAAAGCGACGTCAGCCGAACGGCCGCTGTCCATATAATCTGCTAATTGCCGGGCCGCCGCCTGCAGGCGTTCATCGTTCTGCGCGGACAAAATAACGGCATAAGCCGCCGGTGAAGGGCACTCCCCCTGCGGCTCCGCTAATGAAGGAATATATTCTTCAATCACGGCATGCGCGTTCGTCCCGCTAATTCCGGTCGTGGATACCGCTCCAAGTCTGGCCTGGCCTGGCCGGGATGTCCATTCCCGCACTTCCTGTGCAATATAAAACGGGCTTTCCTTGAATGAAATCAGCTCGCTCAGCGATTCAAAGCCGGACACCGGCATAATCGTCTTCCGGTGTATTGCCGTCACCATGGCGATTAGACTGACAACCCCCGAAGCGGCGAAGGTATGGCCGATCAGCGGCTTGACGGAACCGACAGCGCAGTGGCCTTTTACATCGCTAAGCTTCCGGAATGCAGATGAAAGAGCCTCCATTTCGATCGAGTCTCCGATCTTCGCGCCAACGCTGTGTGCCATCAAAAAACCGATTTGTTCAGGACGTATGCCGCTGCGTTCATAAATCTGCTTAATCAGCTGCTCCTGGCTTAACGGGTTCGGAGCGGAAATGCCATTCGTCTGGCCGTCATAATTGACACCGCTTGCTTTGATCGTGCCGTAGATGCGGTCGTTATCCGCAATTGCCTTCGACAGCGGCTTGAGCACGACAACTGCCGCCGCCTCGCCCGGAACGAGTCCGTTGGCCCGGCCGTCAAATACGCTGCATATACCGTCCGGCGACAGCATGTTCGCTTTGCCAAGTCCGGCATACATGCGGGGCGATACGGTTAGGCTGACGCCTCCCGCCACCGCCATGTCGCAGTCCCCGCTCCGCAGCGCCAGACAGGCTTGATGCACTGCTACCAGTCCGGAGGAGCAAGAAGCCGTCAACGTGAAATTCGGCCCTTTCAAATCCAGCTTGTATGCGATCCGCGCCGACAAAGTTGCATTCTGATTGGAGCTGATCTGCCCTTCCCCTCCGGTGACATCAGCATATTGGCTCTCTTCCGCTCCCACATACACACCGCAGAGCTTCCCTCTGATCCGTTCGCCCATGTAGCCCGCATCCTCCAGAGCATGCCAGGCTTCTTCGAGGAACAGCCGCTGCTGAGGGTCCATCAGCTCCGCCTCTTTGGGCGAGATCTCGAAGAACAAAGGATCGAACCGGTCAATATCCGGGACGAACCCTCCCCATCGGGACACGCTGGTTCCCGGCTCCTTGCGGGGATCGCCGCTATACCTCCTCCAATCCCATCGTTCGGGCGGTATTTCCGAAATGGCTCTTGTTTCCGTCACAAGATTGCTCCAGAAGGTGTCAATGTCGGATGCGCCGGGGAACCTCCCGCTCATGCCGATGATCGCAACCGGCTCCGGAATACCGGCCGTTGAAGCGCCCTTCGGCACCTGCGCCGCCGGCTGCGGCGAAACGGATGATTCGGATAACAGGGCAGATTTCTGCTCACCGGAAACCTCACCGGACATCTCGTTGAGAACAGGTTCCAGACTTGCCTGCACATCAGCTTCTTCAGCGCGCCGGTAATAGGACCGGACAGCATTCTCATGGCCCGTAAGCAAATATTCTTTTAGCTTCTCAATCGTCGGATAGGCGTAAAATAACGAAGGCCCGAAGTCGATTTCATACTGCTTGGCCAGCAGCTTGGCGAACTGCGTGAGCGAGATGGAATCGAAACCATAGTCTACGAGATTCTCCCCTGAATCCAGCTTGTTCAGCGGAATGCTGAGCAGGCTGCCGATATGATTCTTCAGATCGCGCTCCATGCACTCCTCCAGACGGAGAGCACCCTGCGCATGCTCCGCTGAGCTCTCTAAGCGGACGAAAGATGCAGGCGCGAAGTCCGCTGAAGAGGTTCCGATGCGCAGAAAACGCCCGATTCTTCTGCTGTCCCCGGCAAGCACCAGATAGCGTCCGCCGGCCCTTGAGATGAGATCACTGAATACAGCAAGCCCTTCTTCCACTTCAAGATACCGCTGTCCGCTCGCTTTCAGATACATGCCGCTCTGCTCTTCCTCCGAGAAGCCCATGCCCCCGTCTCTCCATAGAGGCCAGCCAACGGCAGCCGTATGGCCGCGCCGCAGCCCCTGCTTCCGCAGGGCGTTCCGGTAATCCGCATAAGCCATCTGGAACCGGTTGGCGGCGGCATAGTCACAGGAACCGAAGTCACCCAGTACGGCAGAGGTTGAAGAGAACAGACAGAAGAAGTCAAGCGGCTCCTCCAGCAGCAGCTCGTCCAGGACAGCCGTGCCCTCCGTCTTCGGACGAAGCACCTGCCGGAATTCCTCCGCACTCTTCTCCATAACGCTGCGGTTCACCTGGATACCCGCAGCGTGAATAACTCCGTTAATCGGGCCGAACCGTGCTTTGGCCCGGGCGATTCCCTCCTGCATACGCGGAAGATTGCATAGGTCCGCCTGCATGTATTCGACACAGCTGCCCAGTGCCTCCAGCATCCCGAGCTTCTTCTTAATCGTGTCATCCACAGCCGAACGGCCGGTTAGAATAAGCTGAACCCCGTGCGTCCTGGCGGCGTGCTCGGCGAACAGATAACCAAGCCCCCCGCAGCCGCCTGTAATTAAATAGGTGCCCCCCTTCTTCCATACCGGCTGAACGCAGACGTGATCCGCTGCCCTGCGTACTGTGCAGACGTTCCGCTTGCCTTCAACATACAGCACATTCCGTACGCCGGAAGAGCGCAGCTCGGTGCCTATTTGCTCCAGCCAATCCTTCATGTTCGCGTCTTGCCCATGTAATCCGGCCTCCGCCAGCCATACACCCATAGACGTATCGGGAAGCACGTTTCCAAGCGAGCGCTGTATCCCGATCCACGATTCGGCATAGCAGCGCTCAAGCCCGTTCGCAAAGGCAGCCGCAGCTATTAATTTCCGCACCTCCAATTTGGTAGAGGCAAGTGCCTGAATGGTATGAACAAGTGCAGACGGATCTTGAACATGCTGCGGATTTTCGAGCGGCCACATGTAGAGCAGCGCATCGGCGTTACCATACTTGACGGCTATGTCACGGAAAGCTTCTGCCAAGGAGGCGCTATCGTCTCCCCGGACCCTGTACGTATCCTCAAGCCGCTCGCCGCCGCCTGGTTGTTCGCTGACGAAGACGATGCGTGCATGAGGTGAGCTGAGCCTCACCGCATTGGATAGGATCTGCTGACTCCGGCGGTCCGACAGGAAGCACACAACCGTTTCAAGCTGAACTTGCCCGGCAGCAGGCATTTCTGCCCCGGTCTCTTCCTCCCAGATTTCCTCGAAGATCATGGGTTCGTCTTGCTCCTGCGGCGCCGGGTGACGACTCGGCCGTTCGGCCTGCCTGTTCTTCGGGAGTACCTGCTGCTCACCGGCTGTGTCCATGGCAGGTGCCGCCGGGAAGGGACTTCCCTTCATCCAATACCGTTCTCTGGCAAAAGGATAGGTCGGCAGCGATATGCGCCGCGGCTTTGACGGCAGGCCATCATACAGCCCGCCCCAATCCAGACGAAAGCCCTTGACCCATAGGTCGAGGAGCTTGGCGAATTTGCCGTGCCGAATCCATTTGTCCACGGTTTCCTGCATATCCTCATCCGCCGTCAGCGCCGCCAGCACTTCTTGGTTCGCTTTCACATGACCGCGGTGCAGTTCCGGCTGATAGCCGTCCCCGCGCAGATATTCGCGAAGCCGCAGGTGCAGGTCGGCCATTGATACCACTGTGAACGCTAACCGTTCCTCCATCTCCTCGCGTCCGACCTGCAAAGTATAGGCGATGTCCACAAGATCGGCATCGGAATAGCCATTCGTTTCGGCCGCCGCAAGCAGACGCTGGACTCTCTCCTTCAGGCGGTCCCCGTTTCTCGCTGACAGCACAATCAGGAACGGACGGCCTGCCGCTGCCGCTGCGGGTCTTTCGTTCCGCACCTCTGGAACAAATTCCTCAACGATCAGATGGGCATTCGCTCCGCCTGCTCCGAAGGAGGAAATGCCCGCACGGCGCGGAAATTCCCTGCGGATGCCGCCGAGCTCCACAGTCGGCCTTTGCCATTCCCCAAGCTCCTGCTGAACGAAGAACGGAGTCTCGCCGAATGTAATATCCGGATTCGTCTCCTGCGCATGCAGAGTAGGCGCAATCTTGCGGTGCTTCAGTTGAAGCAGCACCTTAGCCAGCCCTGCCATGCCCGAAGCGCTTTCCGTATGGCCGATGTTGGACTTCACAGAGCCTATAGCGCAAAACTGCTTGTCGGACGTTTCCCGTTCGTACGCTTTGGTAAGACCGGAAATTTCGATCGGATCGCCGAGCGCCGTCCCCGTGCCATGCGCCTCCACATACGTAACGGTTCGGGCCGGAACGCCTGAGCGCCGCAACGCTTCTGCGACCGCCCCGCGCTGAGCATCCGGGCTGGGAACCGTGTAGCCGTTCGTTCGTCCGCCTGCGTTCAAGGCGCTTCCCTTCAGAACGCCATAGATATGATCGCCGTCTGCAAGGGCGGCCTCCAGCGGTTTAAGCACGACTGTGCACACGGTCTCGCCATCGACGAAGCCGTCCGCTCCCGCACCGAACGCCCTGCAGGTGTCACCAGAGGAGAGCATGGTCGCCGCCGACAGCTTCAGATAATGGACCGGGTCCACGATCAGGTTAACACCGCCGACGACGGCGCATTCGCTCATCCCGCTGTAGAGGCTCTCCAGCGCCAGATGCACAGCCGTCAAGGAAGACGAACAGGCTGTATCGACCGCCATACTTGGTCCCTGAAAGTTCAGCAGGTATGAGACCCGGTTGGCAATGGACCAGTAGCTGGCCCCTGTCGGATAACTGCCGTTCATCACCCCTGCGAATACACCGACCTTCCGGCTGGTGCTAAGACTCGCAGGCGTATAGCCCGCATCCTCTACGGAAGCGTAAGCAGATTCAAGAAACAGCCGCTCCTGAGGATCCATCTGGGCGGCTTCCTTCGGCGATATGCGGAAAAACATCGGATCAAAGGCATCGATATCCTCGAGGAAGCCTCCCCACCGGGTATACATCGATCCGCTCTTGCCCTTCTCTTCGTTATAATAACTTCGCCAATCCCACCGCTGCGGCGGAATCTCAGAGATACAGCTTCTTCCCTGCTTCACGTTCTCCCAGAATTCGTTCACCCCGCCGGCCATCGGGAATCGGCCGGATAAACCGATAACCGCGACGTCTTGCACGTACGATGGCTTGGATTCCGAATTTGATACCGGCCTCGGTATCGATTCAGGCTCCGTTGCCGTCCTGGAAACAAACCGGCGCTTGGTCATCAAGGATGCCGTAGGTGGACGAAGCGGCGCGGAATGCACAGAAGGCACGGAACCGGCTCCCGGTAATCCGGCTGCCTCCGCAATGCCGTTCTCCATGCCGACCAGCTTCCGCAATCCGTCCTCCTGCGTCTGAATGAAATGCTCGACCAGCGAATCAATCGTCCTGTGCTCGAAAAACAAAGTTGAGCTGACCGAAGGTAGCGCTCCGCGCAGTGACTCCGTCAGCTGAACGACCAGAATCGAGTCGATGCCGTAGCTTTCGAACGGTTCTGAGGCGTCGATCCGGTGATCCGGCAGCTTAAGCACGTCCCCGATCAGCCGTTTGAAATAGCTGCGGCTTCGCGCGCGCAGCTCCTCCTCCGGCACACGGGTATCCGCAGCCTCCGCAGCAGCCGCAGGTTGGTTCCTTTGGAAGCTAACGGCTTCAACTTTTACTGCCGCATGACTCGCCTTTACTTCCTTATGAACCTTTGGACTGCCGTCCGGCTGGGCCTGGAGACGTTGCCTTGCAATTCCGTCACTGTGCGCCGCAATAATCTGCTGCCCCTTGTCATGGGCGGCACCGGCCGGGAAGATGATCCGCCCGAACCCTTCCCCGGCGAGAACAGCCTGCCACGTATCTGGAGCAAGCCCCGGACAACCCGGCGCGCGCAGCGCAGCATCTTCATACGCCCACCAGCCTTCCAGCAGACCGAAGGTGATATGGGTAAACAAATCGCTGCGCGTGATTTCGTTCAGCAGCAGAATGCCCCCGCTTCGCAGCAGCGCCTTCGCATTGCGCAGCGCCGTGCGGATATCTCTGGTCGCATGCAGAGCATTCGCCGCGATGACGACATCATAGCTGCCGGCCGCATACCCCTGCTCCTGAATGCCGTTCTCGGCATTAAAGATGCCATAAGCCAGATAAGGATAACGCGGGCCGTATTCCTTCTCTGCATGCTGAAGAAACGCCCGTGAGAGATCCGTATAGGC
This sequence comes from Paenibacillus sp. IHB B 3415, assembly GCF_000802655.2. Classification (NCBI taxonomy): domain Bacteria; kingdom Bacillati; phylum Bacillota; class Bacilli; order Caryophanales; family Paenibacillaceae; genus Paenibacillus; species Paenibacillus sp. IHB B 3415. Next base: position 60,955 of record NZ_JUEI01000066.1, read on the forward strand.
GTACTCCTGGATCCGGTCCCGGTAAGGCTCCAGCTTGCGCAGCACCCGGCTGCTCGTTCCGCCGGTCCCTGCGCCGATCTCCAGAATGCGGATCTTTGCGGACGGATTGTGCCTGATACGCTGCTCCACATAGGCGACAGCCGTGTCGGCCAATACGTCGTTGAAGTAATCGGCATGGGGATTGTTCTTATATATTCCTTCGACCAGATGCATGGAGGAATTCGGGAACATGACTTCTGTGGCCGGCCGCTGCCCGGTTAGAATATCAGGCAGCGCGCGCAGCATCGTCTCCGCCAGGATAACCTGTGCTTCTAATCCTTCGGCGTCCAGCCATTCCTGCCTGCGGCCGCTCCACTCCTGCCAGAGTGCAGCCGTCTCCTCCTCAGGCAATTCATTCAGCGGATCGGACACTCCAGCGTGCTCCGCAAGCAGTTGTACACTTGCCTCCAGCCACTTACCGAACATCGCCTGCCGCTCCAGCCTGCCGTTAGCAAGGGGGGCAGCGGTTGTACGAAGCTGCTTGAGCAGCAGCCGCGCTATCAGCTGTTCCAGCTCACGGGCCGCCGGGCTGCTCAGCGCTTGGGCCTGCCGGGTCTGCCCTTCCTGGATATCATCCGCCATGTGATGGAATATGCCGCCGCCCGGTGAAGCATCACCTTGTGCGGAATAGACCGAGGCTGCCTGCCGGACATCGATCATTTCCATAGCCCCGGGGTTCGCCGTCCGGACCAGTGCCATCTGATTCACCGGACTGGCCAGCAGCGACTCCAGCGCAGCCATTGCCTCCGGCGGCTCAATGGAGCCGATTCCCCTGTTAGCCATGCGCTCGCTGTATTCCCGGGATGCGACAGCTCCAACGCTTCCCCAATATCCCCAGTTCATCACCTTGACGGCACACGGCCACACTCCTGCCAAATAGCTGGCATATGCATCCTTAAAGGCGCAGCCTGCGCTATAATTGCTTTGTCCTGCGGATCTTGCAAACGCATTGATGGAGGAGAAGAACAGCACGAAATCGAGCGGCTCGTCCCGGAATACTTGGCCTATCCTCACAGATACATCGACCTTGGCGGCAAGGGCCGCCTGGAAACGTTCTTCGTCCATGTTCGCAAGTAACTGATCCCGCAGCACAAGCGCCGCATGCACAATGCCGTTAATGCGGGAATAGCGCTGCTTGATCTCAAGATAAGCGCGCTGAAAAGACTGCAGGTCGGCCGCATCTGCCGCAATATATTCGGGCGCCGGACCCAGAGCCGCAAGCCGGTCGATACCGGCTTGAATGCCGGAATCCTTCTCCCGCCTTCCAATCCATATCACATTGGCCTGGTAGGTCCGGATCATATATTCGCTCCACGCTTGGCCGATGCCGCCTGCACCTCCAATTACTATATACACGCCGCCCTCCTGGAAGAGCGTCGGTTCGGAAGCGGCTTCCTGAATCGGGACGAGCTTCTGCTTGTGCCATTCGCCCGTACGGTAGACCCAGGAATTTCCTTGCGGTTCCGCCGGCAGCCTGAACATATCATCAACAGGGAACTCCCGGCCCGCTTCCAGATCGACAGCGCGTACCTGCCAGCCCGGATATTCTTTGGCCATTGACCCTGCCAGTCCGTGAACCCCGGCATGTGCCGTCTTCAGCGGGTCACAGGAATGGATAGGCTGCGACTGCACCGTCACCAGCGTCCATTCCAGCGGCTGGCTACCATATTTTAATTGAAGAAACGCTTTGATCAGGCGGAATACTTGCAGCACCCCGCGCTCCTGCTCCCCAATCCATGCTTCATCAGCAGGGGATTCGATCGTATTCTCCGCTGCAATCCACACCACATGCCGGACCGGACCCTGCGCCTGAAGCCGCTGCGCAATCATATCCGCCGTTTCTCCCCCCATAAGCTCCATCAGGGAAGCGCCGGCAAAGTACTGCATCACCCGGTCGCGTATCACCCCGGGCGTTCCGATCACTAATGATCCTTCCCCATCCAGTGAATTGTCCTGCTTCATTGCAGGTTTAACGGCATCCCAGACCGGCAGCAGGCTTAATGTCTGCATCTGCGGCTTCGACGCGCTTGCTGCCGCTACTTCTTCCAGCAGGCGCAGCGCTTCCGGACCGGTTTTACGAACCGTGAACCCTTTTAACCGGGCACAGACCTTCCCGCTCCGGTCGCATAAATCAATATCGAATTTGTCGGCGTTACCGTCTGCCGGGCTTCCATCACTGTAACGGACATGGGCAACCATCCGGGAAGCGCAGGCTCCCGTCACCTCCAGCTCCTCCAAAGCGAAAGGCAGATAGAGCCCCTGGGCGTCCGCTGCCTTTCCTGCGTCAGCCTCAGCGAGGCGCAGTCCTGCCGACGCTTGAAGCGCCGAGTCGAGCAAGCTCGGATGCAGCATATAGGTATCCTCAGTCCCCGCCAGGAAGTCAGGCAGTGAAAGCTCAGCCAGCACTTGTCCTGGGCCGGTGTGCAGCCTCTTGATCCCCCGGTGGCCGGGCCCGTACCCGATCCCCCTCAAGCGGAAGCTTTCATACACGGTATCGGCATCGAACTGCTGCCCGCTGCATGCCGCATAAAGGGCGTCCAGGTCTAGAAGCGGTGCATCTTCTACCGCATACAGCTCCGCCCGGCCGCTGCTGTAGACCGGCGCACTGCCGTCTTCCCCGTTTCCGTATATGTCGAACATAATTTCATCCCGCTCACCGGGATGGAGTCCGATATGCACTTGAACGGGCTGTGTTCCCGCGATAAGCGGGCGGGGCCACGTTACGCCGGACAGCCGGATGGCTGACGGCTCGTCCGTCAAGCCTGCAGCCGCGTCTTCTATGGCAGCACGTGCCATCTCCAGCAAAGCGGCGGCAGGCAGCATGGATTGCCCGTTCACCACATGATCCTCCAGATAAAATTCCGCCCCCGTAAACAAAGAAGTATAACGTTGCTCTGCCAGATCCGATGTATTGACATGCAGCAGAGGATGAAGATAAGCTTGCCCGGCACTGCCGCCGGATACATCGGCATGTTCTTGTCCGCCGGCAACCCAATACCTTTCTCTGGCGAAAGGATAGGAAGGCAGCCGCAAGCGCCGCGGCAAGCAGCCGGAACCGGTGTAAAGCCGGGACCAATCCACTGCCCCGCCCCTCACCCAGAGCCCAAGGAGCTTGTTCCATTTGCCCTTTGCCATCCAATGGTCCACTGCTGCAGCCATATCTTCATCTTGGGTGAGCAGCGCCATCATTTCTTTATTGCGTCTGATCCCGTCCCGGTATATGTCCAGGGAGGCTGCCGCAGGATTCTCTGCGTAAGCTGTCAGCTTCTGCACCGCATCCGCCATCGTCACCGCCGTAAGCGCCAGCCGTTCCTCCATGGCTTCGCGGCCGACTTGAAGTGTATACGCCAAATGCGGCAAATCCGTATCTGACAGTCCTTTACAGCGTATCGCCTCAACAAGCCGCTTCGCCTGCTCCCGGAGCCTCTCCTCATCTCTTGCGGATAACAGAATAAGAGCAGGATGCACCGGTGTACCCGCAGACTCCCCGTACATTGCTTCCGTCCCGGCCGGAACGTATTCCTGAATAATGATGTGGGCATTCGAGCCGCCCGCGCCGAACGATGACAAGCCCGCTGTCCGCCGGTGCTCCTTCGCCGTTCCGTCCAGGTTAAGCAGTGGTCTTGGCCATTCTGCCAGCTCCCGTTGAACGGTAAAAGGCGTATTCGTAAAATCGATGTTAGGATTCAGCACTTCAGAGTGGAGCGACGGCACGAGCTGTTTATGCTGCAGCTGCAGCAACACCTTGGTGAGTCCGGCAATGCCGGCCGCGCTTTCGGAATGGCCGATATTCGACTTGACCGACCCGATCGCACAAAATTGTTTATCCTCCGTATAGGTCTCGAAGCATTTGGATAACCCCGCGATTTCAATCGGATCGCCCAGCGAAGTGCCCGTTCCATGCGCTTCGATATACGTGAGTTCCCGGGCATCAAGTCCCGCTTCCCTAAGCGCTTTGCCGATGACCTCCGCTTGGGCGTTCGGATTCGGGACGGTGTAGCCGTTCACCTTGCCGCCGTGATTGACGGCCGTTCCTTTAATCACGCCGTAGATCGGGTCGCCGTCGGCAATTGCTTGATCGAGCGGCTTAAGCAGCACGGCACCGACTCCCTCGCCGGGCACATAGCCGTCTCCCCCGATACCGAAGCTTTCGCATCGGCCTTTGCTCGACACGAACTGGTTTTGCTCAAGCAATATATATTTGTTCGGATGAACCGATACGTTGACGCCGCCGGCTACGGCCATCTTGCACTCGCCCAGCCGCAAGCTTTGGCATGCGAGGTGAATCGCCGTCAGAGAGGACGAGCACATGGTGGCAACCGCCATACTCGGTCCTTGAAAATTGCAATAATACGACACCCGGTTGGCGATGGATGCCGAATTGCCCGAAAGTGCCACCGCTCTTCCCTGCATCTGCTCTTGAACGCCATAGAGCTGATATTCCTCGTACATGACCCCGACGTATACGCCCACACCGCCCGTATGATACGGGGCGGAGGCTCCGCCTGTCAGGCGCACATAGCCCGCATCCTCCATTGCTTCATAGACGCGCTCCAGAAAGAGCCGCTCCTGCGGATCCATCGTCTCCGCTTCGCGCGGAGAGATGTTGAAGAATAGCGGATCAAATTCGTCGACACCATCGATAAAACCGCCCCAACGTTCAGCGTTCCGGCCTTCGTTCCCTTTGCGGTGGCGGCTGTTATCCCAGCGCGCAGCCGGAATTCCGGTAATACAATCCCTGCCGTCCTTCAGTACCTGCCAGAACTCCTCCAAGTCCCATGCTCCCGGGTAACGTCCCGACAAGCCGATAATCGCGATATCTTTTGCGGCAGCCGGAAGACCCGCCGCTTTTGCAGCGGTATCCTCGCTATTACCGCGGTGCAGTCTGCCGGATGGCCGGGAGCGGGGCGTGAGCCTCTTCACCGTGCCGCCTTTTACAGTCTCAGCCGGAACCTTGGCGGCTGCTGTCTCCTTCAGACCAGCCGGTTCGCCTGACAATGCGGATATCCTGCCCGGGTAAGCTTTGGTCAGATATGCCGCCAATTCCTGCAAATTCCGGTATTCGAAGAACAGCGTCTTCGGCAGCGTCCCTAATCCTTTCTCCATTTCAGCAGTCATCTGCATCGCTACGATCGAATCCATGCCGTACTCCTCCAAGGAGGTGACGTCATCAATCCGGTTGACCGGCAGCTTGGTCACTTCGGCCAACAGCTTGGTGAGATACCGTACTGCAAAGCCGTAAAGCACATCTATTTCGGCCAAAGTCCCGTCCGCGCCATCGCCGGTCTGTTGTTCCCATGTGGCGGACTGCTGCTTAACGATGTCCAGTATACGGGCAGCGTCTCCCTCAAGTACCAGTACATGATCCTTCTGTGCAGCCCATGCCCGGTACAACGCCCGGATGCCGGAGGCCGTCCGCAGAGGAATCAGGCCTTTGCTTCCAAGGAGTGCTGTCTCCGCTTGTGTCTCCAGTCTCATTCCGCCTTCCGCCCACAGCGGCCAGCCAACGGACAGCATCCGGCCGTTCCGCTTGCCGGACTGGTAGAGCGTATTGCGGAACCCGGCATAAGCATCCATGAAAGCGTTGGCCGCCGCATAATCCGCTTGACCGGAATTGCCGAAACTCCCGGCTGCCGATGAGAAGGCGATAACAAAGTCGAGCGGAAAGTCGATGCTGGCCTCATCCAGATGAACAAGCCCGTCCACCTTCGGTGCCAGCACCTCCTGCAGCTCCGCAGCTGTTTTGTGCATGAGCATACGGTCACGAACCAGGCCCGCGCTATGAACGATGCCGTTCAGCGTGCCATATTCGGAGCGGATGCTGTTCATTAGACTGCAAACTGCCGTAAGGTCGCTAACATCTGTCTTCACGTAACGGACGCGGGTACCGCTTCTGCGCAGCTCGTCAAGCTCCGCCTCCTTTGCCTTGTCCAGCTCGGAGCGTCCAGCCAGTATAATTGACGAAGCGTTAACAGAACGTGCAATTTCCCTGGAAATAATCAGGCCAAGCCCGCCCGCTCCGCCGGTGATTAGATAGACGCCCCCATCTTTCCAAGGCAGCGAATGAGGGGCATCTCCGCCGGAAATGTCAACCGCCTGGCGAATGGCAACATGCCGCTTCCCATGCTCGTAACGGATATGTTCGTACTCCAAATCTGTGCTGTCCTGCTTCAATTTGTACGCGAGGGAACCGGCATTGTCCCCAGGCTCCAGCTCAATTAGCTGCACGGCCAGACCGGTGTTCTCCAGCTGCATCGTTTTCAGCATCCCGAAAAGTCCGGCATACAACCGGAGCTCGCCCTGGTTCGGGACCGCGAGTTGAATAAGCAGCCTCTCCGCCGGAGAGCTTGGGCCTATGCGCTGAAGATGCTCGAGCAGAGCGGCCGCAGCCCTGCGGTAACGGGCGGCCGTCCCCTCCCCCTCATGAGGGAATTGGACGCATTCTACACCCCCCAGATTGGCACGAAGCGCGGCTAAATCGAACGCCTCCTGTCCGCTAAGGACAACGAGATGCTTAACGTCCGGGCCGGATGAACTATGCGTTAAGGCAGCCGGCCGTTCTTCCCATTCTTTATGCAGCAGCAGTGTGGAAGCCGGTGCTGTCTTCGTACCTGTGAGCGTTTCAAGCTCCAGCAGACGAACGGATAAGCCTTTTAGCTGAACGAGCATACTGCCCTGATCATCGCAGAGGTCCAAATCATATTTGAGCAGCGGTGAACCTGTCCCGCTTCCCGGGCTATAGCGGGTCCAGACCCACATCCGTTCCGTGCAGGCAGCGTGAATAACCAGTTCTTCCAACGCGAATGGAACCCAAGGCTTGCCTGCCGCGACCGCCGCCGGAGCAAGTCCGATGCAGGCTTGCAGCGCCGCATCCATAGAGCTCGGATGCAGGACATAGGCCTCTGTTCCTGAAGCGGCCGCTTCCGCAGGCAGCGTCAGCCGTGCAAGCACTTGGCCCTCGCCTAGCAGAAGCCTGTCCACCCCGCGGTGGGCTGCGCCGTATTCGATTCCCATCGACCGGAACAGCCCGTATAGTGCTGGCGCATCCAGACTATCCTCCGCACATTCCGAGCGAATCCGGTCCAGATCCATCCGGGTGTCTTCTACCGTGCCGGAAGCAATTACCGCAGTTCCCTGGCAGTACACAACCGGCTCCTCTCCCGGCGCATGACTAAAGATATCAAACGTAATTTCATCGTCCGTCACAGGAAAAAGCGCGATATCGACACTTACCGTTCCTTCGTCTGCGATGAAGGGGTTAGACCAGACAATATGCTTCAACCGGATACTGAGCGGCCCGTCCGGCATTTCGCCGGCAGACATCGCCACAGCGGCCCGGACCATTTCCAGGTACGCTGTGGCGGGAAGCATACGTTGTCCGTTCACAATATGATCTGCCAGAAAAAACTCGCTGCCGGTAAAGACCGTACGGAAGCGCTGCTCCTGGAAGTCCGAGACGTTCTCGTGGAGCAGCGGATGCAGCAAGGACGAAGCGGACAGCCTGGCACCCGCTGGATGGCCGGATACCGGTACCCAATACCGTTCTTTGGCAAAAGGGTACGAAGGCAGGCTCAGGCGAAGAGGTACGGATTCACCGTACATCCTCTTCCAGTCGACTTCCCGTCCGTGGACCCATGCGGCGGCAGCGGAAGCCAAGCTTTCAGCAGCCGCCTCCGGAACGAGCCGGTCCTCAGCCGCGTCAATTTCCGACCGGCCAAGCCATACGGAGCCGGTGCTCTCTTCTCCCGCTGCCAGCAGGCGCAGCCCGGCGACAAGCTCCGGTAAATCCCTCACCAGGAAGGCAGCGCGTTCTTCCATCGCCTCACGGCCGACTTGAAGCGTGTAGGCCAGCGCATGCAGATCAACGGCGCGGTAATCCGAATCCGGCTGTAAATGGCCGGCCAGCTTGCCGGCATATGCGTGAAGACGTTCCTTGTTTTTGGCGGAGAGCAGTACAAGCGCGGGACACTGGCCGTTCTCACCAAGTGGCGGATTGACCGGGACCGACCCTGCTGCGTGAGCCGCAGGGTCGTATTCTTCAAGCAGGAGATGGGCGTTGGAGCCGGTGGCTCCAAACGAGCTGATGCCCGCCCGCAGCGGCATGCTTATCTCCTTGCCCTTAGCCGTCACAATTGGCCGCTCCCATGCCACGAGCTTCCGCTGTACATAGAAAGGAGACCGTTCAAAATCGATATATGGATTAAGCTCCTCCGCATGCAGCGAAGGCACCAGCATCCGGTGGTAAAGCTGCAAAATGACTTTGTGAAGCCCGCAAATGCCGGCAGCCGACTCCGCATGGCCGATATTCGATTTTACGGAGCCGACCGAACAGAACTGGGTATCGTTCGTATGGGAGCGGAATGCTCTAACGAGTCCCTCCATCTCTATCGGGTCACCCAGCGGCGTCCCGGTCCCGTGAGCCTCGATATACGAAACCGACCGCGCGCCGATACCGGCCTTCTGGAGACATTCACCGATCAAATCGGCATGGGCCACAGGGTTAGGCACGGTAATGCCGCTCGCCGAGCCGCCGTGATTGATCATGCTTCCTTTCAAAACAGCATAAATATGATCACCGTCCGCAATCGCCTTGCTGAGCGGCTTGAGCAGAACGGCGCCGACTCCTTCTCCTGACACGTAGCCGTCTCCGCCGCTGCCGAACGTGCGGCAGCGCCCG
>NZ_JUEI01000067.1:0-31675 GCF_000802655.2 Paenibacillus sp. IHB B 3415
TTGCTGCTTCGCCCAGTCTCCCTTTGCTCCTGCTACCGCCGACATTCGAAGTAAAAACGCATAAGTTTCATTGTCCGGCAAGGGTACGCTACCAGTCGTGATGGATGGGTCGTAGTCACACGCTTTGGCCGCAGGCTGCTTGAAATACACACTCAGATCCTTTCCTGCTTCATAGTGGACCTCATCTACGCCCAGTGAAGCCAGCTTCTGACGCGCTTCTTCCGCCTGCAGGTGCACTGCAATCATCTGCGCCTTGTTCCCGAAGGTTTCGTAGACCTTAAAGGCCAGTTGCGCCTTCGCAATCTGGTCCCGCGCCGCGAAGATATCGTTCAGCTTGCTCTGCGCGGCAATAGCCTCCACGGTTCCCAGCCCCGCTGTTTGGATGACCACCCGCAGCTGCTTCACCGCCGGATCGCTATCCAGCTCATCCCGCCCCAGCAGAGCGGCGAACGAAGTGATTAGATTCGCTGCTGCCTTCTGCGCGGCCGTTGGAATCGCCGTCTGCCCGGCAATACTCTGGGTCCCAAAGCTCCCGAACATCCCCGCAAATAGACTGAACCGCTGGGTAAGCTCGTTTGCCTTCTGCTTGTTCTCCTCCTGGTTGACCGCAGGCTGCTTGAAATACACACTCAGATCCTTTCCTGCTTCATAGTGGACCTCATCTACGCCCAGTGAAGCCAGCTTCTGACGCGCTTCTTCCGCCTGCAGGTGCACTGCATTCATCTGTGTCTTGTTCCCAAATGTTTCGTAGACCTTAAAGGCCAGTTGCGCCTTCGCAATCTGGTCCCGCGCCGCGAAGATATCATTCAGCTTGCTCTGAGCGGCAATAGCCTCCACGGTTCCCAGCCCCACTGTTTGGATGATCACCCGCAGCTGCTTCACCGCCGGATCGCTATCCAGCTCATCCCGCCCCAGCAGAGCGGCGAATGAAGTGATTAGATTCGCTGCTGCCTTCTGGGCGGCGGTTGGGATCGCCGTCTGCCCGGCAAGACTCTGGGTCCCAAAGCTCCCGAACATCCCTGCAAATAAACTGAACCGCTGGGTAAGCTCGTTTGCCTTCTGCTTGTTCTCCTCCTGGAGACCTTCGACTCCCTTCAGAGCAGCCCGGATAATATCCTCCAGCTTCTCTGCTTCTACAGTTAATTCGTTAATCAGCACCTGGTCCAGTATTTCTTGCCAACTCCTCAATGTCTCTCATATTTACATTTCTTATTGCAGCATATTCAGCTTCTGCTGCACCATCATAATCCTTCATTCCTGAACCAGTAAATCTCTTACTTTCACCAGTCCCCCCAACCCCTTTAATCACGGGATTGAATTCATCCAGTAATGGCTTCGTTCCGCTTACAGTGTCTACATCCCCCAACGCTTTTATCTTACCAAATCCGCTTCCATTAATTCCACCGGGAGACTCTATTTGACAATTCTTATTCGATCCAATCTTCGGATTAAGGGTCCCCACCCCCAAGACTTCACTGATCCGGTCTGCACTCGCTGCTCCGCGCAGGGTCGATTCGAACTCGCTTACCAAATCACTGAGTATAAACTGCTGCTCCACTTGCATACCGTAGAACTGGGCTTCCAGCACTTGCTGCCGTTGCGTCTTGGGCCCCTGCTTCTCTCCTGTGAACAGTTCAATGAGCGGATCCACCAAATATTTGTCAATAAAATCCTTCTTCGCCGGCCGGCTCTCCCAATCCGTCAGATCTGTACCGCCCTTGTCTACCTGGGCATCATTGTTGATATCCCTGACCATCGCCTGATTCACGATTTCCCGCCAAGCCTCCGCGTTTGGATTCGTTAAAAGGAGGCTGCGGCCTCCTTGATGAAGGGCATCCAGTTGGTCCTTTGCCCACTGGCCTTTATTCCCCGGCTCCATGGCCATCCGCAGCAGCAGCAGATAGGATTCATTTTGTGCCAGCGGTACACTCTCCGTCTTGATCGACGGATCAGATTCGCAGGCCTGCAATGCGGGCTGCTTGTAGTACACACTCAGATCCTTCCCTGCTTCATAGTGGACCTCATCTACGCCCAGTGAAGCCAGCTTCTGACGCGCTTCTTCCGCCTGCAGGTGCACTGCAATCATCTGCGCCTTGTTCCCGAAGGTTTCGTAGACCTTAAAGGCCAGTTGCGCCTTCGCAATCTGGTCCCGCGCCGCGAAGATATCGTTCAGCTTGCTCTGCGCGGCAATAGCCTCCACGGTTCCCAGCCCCGCTGTTTGGATGACCATCCGCAGTTGCTTCACCGCCGGATCGCTATCCAGCTCATCCCGCCCCAGCAGAGCGGCGAATGAAGTGATTAGATTCGCTGCTGCCTTCTGGGCGGCGGTTGGGATCGCCGTCTGCCCGGCAAGACTCTGGGTCCCAAAGCTCCCGAACATCCGTTGACAAGGTATTCCAGTAGGTCATACTCAGCCGTGTCTGAACTTCTGGGTCATCCAGATTTAAAATCTCCTGATCTGACACGAAATCACGCGGATCATAGGGCCCAATTGTGGCCTGCGGCTTCATCAGCTCTAGTTGCTGCTTCGCCCAGTCTCCCTTTGCTCCTGCTACCGCCGACATTCGAAGTAAAAACGCATAAGTTTCATTGTCCGGCAAGGGTACGCTACCAGTCGTGATGGATGGGTCGTAGTCACAAGCTTTGACCGCAGGCTGCTTGAAATACACACTCAGATCCTTTCCTGCTTCATAGTGGACCTCATCTACGCCCAGTGAAGCCAGCTTCTGACGCGCTTCTTCCGCCTGCAGGTGCACTGCAATCATCTGCGCCTTGTTCCCGAAGGTTTCGTAGACCTTAAAGGCCAGTTGCGCCTTCGCAATCTGGTCCCGCGCCGCGAAGATATCGTTCAGCTTGCTCTGCGCGGCAATAGCCTCCACGGTTCCCAGCCCCGCTGTTTGGATGACCACCCGCAGCTGCTTCACCGCCGGATCGCTATCCAGCTCATCCCTCCCCAGCAGGGCGGCGAATGAAGTGATTAGATTCGCTGCTGCCTTCTGGGTGGCGGTTGGGATCGCTGTCTGCCCGGCAATACTCTGGGTCCCAAAGCTCCCGAACATCCCCGCAAATAGACTGAACCGCTGGGTAAGCTCGTTTGCCTTCTGCTTGTTCTCCTCCTGGAGTCCTTCGACTCCCTTCAGAGCCGCCCGGATAATATCCTCCAGCTTCTCTGCTTCTACAGTTAATTCGTTAATCAGCACCTGGGCATAATATCCTCCAGCTTCTCTGCTTCTACAGTTAATTCGTTAATCAGCACCTGGGCCTTCACCAAATGGCCGCCCATTGGAATACCGCCCCAACCGCTCGCCTGACCCTTCAGTTGCAGATACAGCCGGTTGGTATCCTGGCTTACCTGGCCTATTTTGGTCTGCAAGCGCTGGACTTCATCTGTATTGAATATTAATTTGGCGGAAGACAATCTGATCCCCTGCTTCCTGATCTTGGAAATGGCCGCCCATTGGAATACCGCCCCAACCACTCGCCTGACCCTTCAGCTGCAGATACAGCCGGTTGGTGTCTTGACTCACCTGGCCTATTTTCGTCCGCAGGCGCTGGACTTCGTCTGTATTAAATATAAGCTTTGTTGACGCCATGCGCTTCCTCCCTGCCTGCATCTAATAAAATTAGCTATGCAGCATGCTGCATAGCTAATTGCAATCTTATGTAGTGGAGCTCATGGAGTTGTGGTAGCAACGAATAGATTAGAAGCCTGATTGCGCCTTAATAACTGCAAGCGATAACTCTTTATATTTATCAGATACATTGTTCATGTGATCTCCTAGACCCTTTAATGCCTCGGAGAACTGTGTGAACGTTTTATCCATTGCATTAACCTTTTCCGTGAAATTCTTTGCTGCAGCATCATCCCACACCTGATTAAGATTCAGCGTCGTTGTCTTTACGTTTTTAATTAATGTGTCAAAATCCGTCTTTTGCTTCAGGATGACTCCTGCCTGTTTCTTCAATCCTTCATAGTCCAATGTAACTTTAGGGGTTGCCATAATTAACCGCTCCTTTAAATAATTGATTTTTATATAAAAATGAACTTGAAGAATCCTTTTAACCTATGAGATTTCCAAGTTCATTAGTATAGCTGCAATTGCCCTTATATTATTATCGGTTAACGGAATCAATAGTTTTATATATAATCCCTTTTAATATTATTTTTAACTTTACAGTAACTTTTTTGAAAATACTATCTCCCCTGCCCCTGATAGTCATTCCGCACCGAGAAATCCGATTCGAACAGGATTATATCTCCCGAGGTAAAGGAAAAGGTCTGCCCCATTTCATCTGTGTCTGCAGTCATCTGGCCTTCAATCGCCCACATATTGGCTTCAGGCGCCTTGTAACCCAGAATGCGGGTGCCGGCATCGTTATTTTTGACCGTATAAATTTCGAACTTCACCAGGATATAGCCGCCGGAAATGAACTCCTGTTCATGACCGTCCAGTGCGCCTCCATAATGATTCGCCAAAGTCACAATGTTAGTTCCCTTGGGCAGGATGTAAGGGGCAATCGGCAGGTTGTATTCCCCGTACCAGTGCTGCACGCTGCGTACTGCGGCAATAAGGTTTACTCCATTCGGAATATTCGTAGGTCCGACTAAGGTACGTGATGTATAAGGCAGAATTTCCAGGTTATAGCCTTCGGAAATTTCGGTTTTGCGCTTTACATACTTCTCGTAGAACTTCAGCCAATTAGTTTGTCCCCGCTGCGCCTCCGTGAGGATATAGTTATACTCATAGCTGGCCGCCGTGGATAACTCGCCGCCTGATATGTTCCGCAGGCCATCGGCTAAGCGGTAGGTGCGGGTATAGCTCAGCTTGTCCTTCGGTGAGCCGACGCCGATCATCTTATTGCCCGAACCCGAGACGTCATAGTACAGATCGACGGGCGCTGCACTTCCTCCAGTCTTCGGAATAAAGTAGAAGCTCGGCTCAATCCGGATTCCCTCTCCCGGCTGCCACAGATTCCCGATGGTCCGGAAATCGAATAGAAACGAGTAGCCGTTATGTGGAACCGTCAATTGCTCCGTGGGATGTGAACCTTTGCGGATTGGGAGATGCCACTGTTTTTGTCCGCTTAAAGCCGTCGGTGTTCCATTCTCATCGTTCCCACCCGTATAATACATTGCGCTGCTATGGTCAAGGTTGCCCGTTCCCGTGCGGAATACTTTTTCAAACCGGAAATCCCCGATATCCCAGATCCGAAAATCGAACAGCCGGCCGACCACACCGACATTGAAGCTCTCCGCTGCGCAGTAATTCGCCAGATTACCGTTCAGATTTACCTGACACAACTCCGCCCCGTCTGAAGGTGCATTAATTGCCCAGGATTGTGTATGAATGGTATAGTCCCCTTCGTTAACCCAAGTAGGCATGGTAAAGTTCATGTACGGTGTCCCGACAGGGATGTTGATCCAGGTGTTTTCCGGGTAATACTGCCCCTCTTGGAACACACCGAACGGAAACTGGATGCGTTTGTTCTGAGTGTACTTGCCATAATCCCGGTTGCCGTAGCCGGGAATGTTCAGGTGCTGCCCGCTCTCTGTGAAATGAACAGTAAAGGGCCGGTCCAGAATCAGCACCGTCCGGTCGTAATCCGGATCCATCCTCTGGTCGTAAGGACGGTTATCATCCGGGAGAAGCGAATAGTTGACGACTGGTGTGTGTACGGTTACGGAGTTAATACCATTGATCGGATACGACTGGTCTCCGCGTCCCTCCACATTCTCCGGCAGCATCGTGTAAAATATTGAACCAGAACTGCCCGCATTTGCGCGGTTGAGCAGACTCCGGTTAATCATCAACTGGCCTTGATAAAGTACATCGCCTCCGGTATCCTGCGGATCGGCAATCCTTCCCGGAACGGGCCCGGTCTTTGTAGAGACGGTGTCGTCCATAATTATCTGTCCGTTGAATACCAGCCGGTCATTCTGCACCTTTGGATCGTTCGTTTGCGATTCTGCAAGACTCTTAAGCTCATCTGTATCATCAACATCGCTCGGGCTTGGTTCATGGTCCCCGCCATCGACCACCTCCGGCGTAAACGATAGGGTTCCTGTCTCTTGGGGAACAACATGCTCCTCCACCACAGTGCTGTTGGCAAGTTCAAGCGCTGGAGGATTATAGTTATTAGGGTAAAGTGTGACTGAACCTCCCGGCAGTGCATAGTTCTCCATCAGTGCCCGGTCGATTTGATAGACAGATAACTGATCGATCTGCCAGTACGCATATTCTCTAGGCGTCAGTTCAAAGGTATAGGTTTTGTCAAAGGATGAATCTTTGGGAATTGGATCTTGGGGGATCGGCTCCCCATCTTCGCCCTCAAGATCATCCTGAGCTTCCTCCCATTTGGTCGGATATGTAACCTCTACACTGCAGGAATAGCGTATCTGCCCTGCCATATTGGCAAAGGTATGTTCAAATAAATAATTCTTTCCCCAAGCGTTGGCGTATAAATTATCTGAGGTAGGAATTCCGGTCGGTGCATCAAAATGTACCCCATTCGCCGCATCATCACCGAGAATCACCCCAGTCGCACCCGGTTCCATAAATGATGCTTGCGGAGCCGCGATCTTGTTCGGCGGTTGGATGGTGTAGGTGCACTTACCTAAGCCGGTTCCTTCTCCTGGTTCTCCTGGTTCATCAACTAGTTTGTAACTGGCTACCATATTGACTCCACCTACATAAACCTTAAAATTACGCTGAATTACAGCTGGATCGTTGGAAACTTTGCTTTGAATATATAGTTGTTCACCCTGTCTCAGGATTGGAGAAAGCCATGATTGATTGATTTCATAAGTACGTCCCCCACTTGACACTGTCTCGGGAAAAGATTTGATTATGTTATACCCGGCTTTATAATTGCCTATCAGTTGAGTACTCACGACCGCCCCGTTTGACAGCTTGAGTATCATCTTAACCGGATAGTCTTTTCCTTTAAAGGGAACTGCAACATCGAAGTATTGCCTAAAATCTTCTGGATGCGCCCAAGACTCCGCGTGTTTAATTTCATATAAAGTATGGTAAGGTCCAGAAACTTGAGTCGGATTTGATCTTGGGCCCGTTACTACTCGCATGATTGCGCTGGCGTACACGGGAGTACCTTCTGAAATGTTTTGTTCTGCACGGGCTTGTCCAATCGCCGCAAGTACTTCAGCTTCAGTCCACTCGAAAATTGTAGTTACTACGCCCCCGGAGATAGTCTCTGATTTCACATGTCCTCCACCAGAATCCTGTAACTTTATTTGTTGATTAGAGGGTAATAAGGTAGGGTCGCACTGTACCTCGCCGCCATAAGCTCCGGATGCTGCACATGTCGGCTGCGTATGTATATACCATCCTACTGTTTGGTATCTGATGCTGGATGTTGCTTCGTTGGAGGTAGTTATATAGGTAAATGCCCCGTCTTCAAAGTCGGCTAGAAAAGCAGCAGCAATACCTGAAAAAGGTGAAAACAACAATGAATTAAACAGAATAATTAATAAACAACACAGGCCCTTACTCCGCATCTTTCATCACTTCATTTCATAAAGTGTAGAGCTTTCGAACAAGCTGGAGATTGCATTTAATCTTTTGTTTTCACCATATTCACCATCGTAGCCTGCACCGTCATATTGATTAGAAGAAATACGTACATCTGCATAACCTTCATACCAGGCTCCTTTTTTCATATCCCCGGTAATTCTGAGCTTGGCAAGTTTTAAGTAAGCATCATCCAATAAATCTCTGTATTCACTAAAGCTATTAATTCTGAACCTGACTTTAGATCGAACTAACCAACCTACTCCTGAACTGTAGATCATCGAAGGTTCTGGATCGATTGAGCCCTCTATTTGAATCTT
Source organism: Paenibacillus sp. IHB B 3415 (assembly GCF_000802655.2). NCBI lineage: Bacteria > Bacillati > Bacillota > Bacilli > Caryophanales > Paenibacillaceae > Paenibacillus > Paenibacillus sp. IHB B 3415. The sequence goes on from NZ_JUEI01000067.1 coordinate 7,850, forward strand.
GTTCTTTATCACCCACTCAGCATATCTTTTGATTAGCTCAATCCGGTAAGAACTAACTTGACTCTCAAAGCTATAAGCTTCTTTGGCATAATTTTCCGGATGAATCGTTTTATAATCTACGTTTAATCGCATATCATACCCAAGCTTCATACGGTAACTAATCTTCTCCATATCTTCAAACGTTATCTTGTTACTACTAAACATCTTTGCTCCAGTCTTAGCGTCATCGGCATAGTAGATATTGGTATGCTCCATTTCATACATTTCATTAGGAATGTCCTCCAGGATATAGGGATAATCCTTATAATTCTTCGGAAGATTTGTAGTACGGATGCGTCTACCGAAATAATCCAAATTGCCAGGATCTTTACCAGGTGTGCGAATATAAATGCTTTGAGTAGACTCCTTTACTTCGACTTCTGCAGATAAGAGATCCCTAACAACGGTTAACGGAATCATTGTCACCCCGTCTTTCTGCACAACCATAGCACCCACTCCTGTAGGAACCCCGTTTACCTTGGCATAGGAAGAACCTACTGTCAGAACTATTTTGTTGGATTTTTGCATCAAAGTTAAGGTCTTGGTACTTGCATTCCAGTCAGATTGGATACCCAGTTTGCCCGAGATCATACGGAAAGGGATCATTGTAATTCCATTATCTAAATAAGGATGTCCCGTTGTCAGCGGATATTTAATACCATCCATGATAACGTTCACTGCTTTGGCAGATGTGCCTGCTGCTCCCGCCGTATTCGTTAACAATGCTAAACTTACAAGGATGCCCAAGATAATAGTTAGACTCCTTCTTTTTCCTGACCTAATCACTGCTAGATTGCATAACCTAAACTTCCTCATTTTCATCTCTCCTTTGCTTTTTCTATAAAAATTCCACATCTCTTTCACCTAACCGCACAATCCTCCACAAAATACCCTTTCCTCGCAGCCTCCTCCGGATCGAACAGGCTCTCAATCACATTTGCTCCGCCAGGCAAGCAGCTTTCACCATAGGCCGTGCGCCGGCCTGCTGCATTCCGGGTTCCGATCAGCACCTTGCGCCGCATGACCGCGCCGCTGCCGAGGGAATAAGCATCCAGCAGCTCCCCGCCGGGAAGCGGATAGCCTTGTATAAAAGCCATCATCCCCACATCCTGTATCGACTGCTCCTGAAGACCGCGCGGCAGTGTGAACTGGATGGACAAGCCCATCCGCTTCACCAGCTCCAGGTGCCTGTTAATGGCCGTGGCCAGATCCTGTTCGACCAGTGAAGTGATCGTGCTCTGGCGGATCTCACGGAATAGCTCAAGTGAGTTGATAGGCGCGAGACTCGTCTCTGCAGCTAGCTCCGCGTAATCTCCCTCATAGAATTTATTGGCCCCAGTATCGTATATCCGGGCATTATCGTCCAAAGTGAAGTAGAGCAAATTACCATTACGAAGCTTGTAATAGTAAGGCCGCTCCGGCCAGCTGACAGGCTTAAGCTCCTTTTCTCCCCCATTACTGGCTGTATCATCGAGCGTCACCAGTGTATAACCGCTATAACCGAACATCACAAGGGCTGGCATATGCATTTTCAGATTGTTCAATTCAGCCCTATTATTCTCCAGTCCGAATTTCAGCGCCAGGTTACTGTAAAACACACTCAGCACATCCTGATCCAGCTTCAGCTGGCGTTCCCGGCCATAATGGACTGCTGTTATCGTCGGCTGCATTTCCAGCCGGGACAGATAGTCTCCGGCATCATCCACTGCGGCCTGAAAATCATCGGAATAACGTTTGTACTGGTCTTCATTAAAGACCCGGAGGTCTTCTCTAGTATCATTAATAAGCACTAGCGGTATTACTATAATCAGAAAAACAAGCACTACACTAAGGGGCTTCACTTCGCACCATTCCCCCGTACTTCAAATTGAGCGGAATCAGCTCACTCTGGAACAACATCGACCGCATCCGCGAAGCCAGTGTCGTCCCTGCGGATTCCAGCCGGACATTGAACAGATCACCGACATGCATGGTGAACCTTCTGCCCGGAGCATCTGCAGCAAGCGAAGCTGCTGATCCGGGATACAAGACTCCCAATATATCCTTGTTAAAATATCCGTCATACCTGACACTGAAGCTGTTCTGGAAGGTGGAATAATCATCAGGATTGGTGTATAGAGGCTCCAGGTTCTTTTTGTAATATTCCATTTGAACATCGAATACCGCATATGAAGCATCCAGCGTATGAAGAAACCGCTCATAATCTCCGACATCCACATACCCTTTGGCACGAACCGTATCTACGAACTCCACCACAGCCGCATTCGCTGCAAGCTTCGTATTCCTCTCTACTACCTCTGATTGGCGGAAGGCCGGGTAGACTCCAAACACAAAGGCCAGCAGAATCACGATAATTACACCTTTTAGCGCATCTGCCATGAGGCTCCTCCTTTCTCAGCGGGAAGCAGAGATTTCCGTAACCATCTCATTAGTCCGCGTAACCCTTAGCTCATAGGCAGCGCCAGGCACTCCCCGCAGATCCACTGCATCAAGGTCTGTTTCTTCATTAAATACAATGCCGTCTATCACTAAAATGTAATCCCCTTCGAGTGCCTGAGGAATCATACCGATTAGCTGCTCTCCTGAGACTTTCTTCAAATCACCGGTCCCTGTATAGGGGGCTAATGCAACTGTAGCCTGCTCCGGCCGACTGGCCTGAACAGTGCTGTCAGCTTCCAGGCGCAGAAACGTAAAGCCGCCAATTACGAACATGATCCAGGCAAATAGGGTTAGCAGGAATTGGGTAGCGGTTTTCATTTGCCGGCTTTATTCTGATCAAATTCGATTAGTCGGACTTCACCATTCTTGTCCCTGAATACGTTAGCTTTAAATGCAGACTGTGTGTTTACATTGCAATTATCATCATTGGGAACATCGTTATCGCTTAAATCCAGCATCTGGGACACACTATAATCCTTAAGGCCTGAGTTATCACCAAAGTGAAACTGCACTTCAGTTTCTCCTTTATCTTCTTTCTTTGTTGGGAGAGCATAATAGGTGGCATATGTATTACTCGCATGAAATCCTTTTTTGTTCACTCCAGTTTTTATAATAATGGAGAATTGTGGCCGCCCCTTATATTTCATAGCGGCATTAATTACATCCTGTCCTGAGACATCCTTATTATCATAGCTGTTGAACTCTGCCTGATTAATCATCTGGGTCTGGGCCAAGGTCTGTTCTTGCGCGCGAATGAAGTAATTATTAATCACCAGATAAATACTCACTCCTGCTGCGACGATCAGAATAGTGACAATAATACCAATCACCCATTTCAGCCCGGTTGAAATATTCTCCATGACATTCTCTCCTCACCTTGGTTTCTAGTTCTGAGTAAATACAATCAACCTGACTTCATCATTCTGATCCCGGTAAATATTGGATTTGAACCGGCCAAGTGTATTGACTGTACAATTATGATCATTTGTTATATCCAGCATTTCAGATACGCTTTGCTCTGGGCCCCCATCTGGATCTGATAATTCCACTACACCACCCTCTGCAGGCTCTATATAATAAGTATCATAAGTATTCTCCGCATAAAACCCATCTGTATTTTCCCCAGTCTCAATTTTAATCGCAAACTGCGGACGCCCCTTATACCGCATCGCCGCATTGATTACATCCTGGCCGGATACATCCTTGTTGTCGTAGCTGTTAAATTCTGCCTGATTAATCATCTGGGTCTGAGCCAGCGTCTGCTCCTGGGCGCGGATGAAGTAGTTGTTAATGATCAGGTAAATACTTACACCTGCGGCGATGATTAGAATGGTAACGATAATGCCGATGACCCATTTTAGACCCGTTGAAATATTTTCCATGAAGTTCTCCTCCTCGCATTATATTGAAAGGTTTCTTCTATACTGTCAGTCCAACAGCACTACTGTGCCTGAAAATAAATAGCCGCAATCCGCTCGTTCTTGTCTTTGATCAGCTTAGCCCTGTACCTGGATTGGGGGCTTATGTAATACGAACCGGATGCGTCCGAAATATCCTCATCGGTCCGGCTATAACTGGTGCCTTCCTTGAACTCCCCGTTCGAATAATCAAAATTACGGCAGGAGCCCTCCCCGCTCGGATTCATACTAAATTCCCTGGTGGATACATCCTGACCGTAGACATAAGGTCTTTGAACATAGAGGCAGAAGCCCGGCTGTGACTCATAGCGGCGGTAAGCTGTAAGAATCTGTGAGCCGCTGACCAGCTGATTATCGAAGGCGGAATATTGCTGCTCCGACAACGCCCTCGCCTGTGCTGCTGCCTGGCTGTTCGCAAGCTCAACTACAGGCTGTGTTTTCCCCCACAGGAACAGGCCGGAGGATATAATGGCCAGCGTGATCAGAATCGATATGGTTGTTTTTAAAAAGCTTGCTATATTCTCCATGCCTGTAGCTCCTTCACATTTTGCCGGTCACAACAGTCAGGTCGCCCAGCTGCTGGAAGGCCATATAGACGAAGGGAAGCAGTAAATATAAGGTGAACGTTGCCTGCATCGGCAAGAACCCGAACATTTTGCCCAGTGTACTTTTCCTGCTGATTACCTTCTCGTAGTGCTCCTTGCGCTGATCCATCGCGAATGCTCTTTCGGCATCCATATCATCGAATGCTTTTTTTACCGGAATCAGATCAGCAGCAACCTGCAGGCGGTCAGCCAGCCGTTCCAGGGGAACAAAACGCGCATCCTCCTTCAGCTTCTCAATGGCATCCCAGCCTCCCGCTTCATAATCCAGCATGCAGCGCAACAGCTGCCGCTCAAAGATATAACTGTAACGGTGCAGCCACTCTATAATTTCATACACGCTGATATTCGGAAATTGCGACAGCATCATCGACAGCGTATTGAAGCCGTCCACTTCATTCTGCATTTCCCATTTCCGCAGCTGGGTGCGGATGATCAGGTATGCATCCGGGATGAAGAAGCCTGCCGCAGCCAGCCCGAATGCCAGCAGCAGCTCATACCATTTGTAATATTCCCGGTGGTACTGCTCCACTCTGTTCATCAGCTGCTGTGCATAGGCATTCTGGTCCAGGCTAGACTGAAGAAACGGCTTATGCTCGGCCTGCTCCTGAATATATAGCAGCATCTGATCCGGTGTAATATCTCTCGCTACCAGCTCTCCGATCAGCGACTGCTCGAAGGCATAACGTTCCTCACTGAGCATCTTCTGGGATTCCGTCTGATTCCCTCCCGTCGTAATCAGTACATTGGGATGGAGGAGGTTATGCCTGATATTCACATGGATAGAGAACTGAATAATCACTACGAGCAGGAATATGCCCACTGCAGCCAGGGTCTTCTGTAAGTAGTAGGCATGATGGGACAGGCCGGAGTTGGCATCCTTCAATACACCCGCTACCTTAAAGTGGACGGGTTCATGCTCTTCCGGAGTAATCCGGTCCGTTACCCTGTAGACCCACTTGTTCTTCAATAACCGGTTTAACCACTTGCCTTCATCCTTAATAGCCTGCGTATCCTCATCAACACCCTTCAGAATCCGCAAGGCAACGAACGATACAATAAACGTAATGTACAGCAGAATCAGTGAATACAATCCCCAAGCGGAATTATAGTAATTAGTCACAATCGGAAACATGCTCTCTGCCCATTTGCGGATCGGGTCCAGCATGAATACCGGTGACACCGCTACAAAAACAATCCCGTACAACAACCGGTCAATGCGCTCACGGCGGTTGATATCCATATGGATCTCTTCTCTGATATTGCCAAGCATGGACAGATAGATAGAGCGCTCGCCCTTATGAATATCCGCATCGCCATATTCACCTATCTTGTAGCTCACTCCAGCCAACTGCTTCATATACCGGTTAGGTGCAACCTCATAATATCGCTGCAGCTCATCTTCCGGGTCCACCGCTGCAAGAATGCCGGCAATCTGTCTGGCATGCATAGCCACCATAGGCTTGGAACGCTCTGCAGAATTCTCCAGGCTGACCTGCACCATATGTGTCTGATGATATTCATGGCGGATATCCAGAATCATGGAAGACTGGTCATACAGCATCTGCTTGGCCAGACGGCCTATGAAGAGGTCGCTTAGAATTCCTCCCAGATATATGGAGACCAGCATAATGGTTGCACGGCTGACCCAGGAAGAGGTCCAGAGAAAGGACAGCAGCGAGATCAGCAGAATACAGGCAACGATCATTAGAGTCAGTGCAGCTGCACGGCTTCTGATCATAATTTCATTTCCGGCATGAATTAAGGTGAGGCGGGACCGCATCCGGTGGAGCAGTTTTTTGATGACCGGAAGTTCATCAAGTACCGGATAGGCCTTATGAGCTTGTTCCAGCCATCTTTTGTCCTTGGTACGTGTAGGCAGCAGTGCCTTCAGGCGCCTTTGTTCCTGATATTGCGTGCCCTTCAGCTTACGCTGCACAATGCTGAGCAGGACAAGCAGGAGAGCCAGCAGGATGACGGATGTAACGAGAACAATCAGCACTATATTTTGCAGACTCATGCAGATTGCCCCCAGTACTTATCAATAAATGCAGTGAACTCCGCCGCATCATCCTCATCCATATTCTTACGCATTTCATCAATTTTCCGGCTGCTGATTGGATGCTTGACCACGTATTCTCCGGCTTCCCAGACAATGATATCCTTGTAATCATAAGAACGCCTGTCAGTCATCCGCCCGAAATATTCAGTCATGGTATCCATAAAAGCATCCAGCTTGTCCGTAATTTCAGCGCGCTCTGCGTAACTCCGGGGATATTCGAACTGAGGGTCGGCCGGAATAATCTCCGTAATCCGCTCAATGTAACGTTTGCCGGCTCTGAGTACCAGATGTACGTTGAAGCCCAGCGCCTCAACCACCTGCACCTCGGCAATTTTTTCATTGCTGAACGCTCCCGAGGCAATCAGGCTGTTGCGGAGTGCACTGACGAGATTTGCCAGTGTTTTGCCGTGATGGGTAAACAAGGTATACTCAGAGGCCACCTGGGCCGCCTGAATGACATAACTGACCACACTGTGAGTGGCGGCTTCGCCGACAATGTTAACCGCACCATCTGTTTTCTTTTGTACATCCAGCCCGTCCTGCCCGCTGACCGAGGGCGTTTCCCGAAAGGAAAGTATGTTTTTTCCCGGATACATTTTTCTCGCCCAAATTTCAAAAGAGGTCTCCTGAATCCGGATATTCTTCGCATCAATATATTTGATTAGCGCTTTGAGCAGCGTTGTTTTACCCGATCCCTGTCTTCCTGTAATTGCAGTTACCTGATGACCAAGGATGAGGTAGACCAGCATATGAATAGCAAGCGGCGCACCCTGATCTTTGATCTGCTGGTCCAGTTCTACCAGTGAATCATTGAATTTGCGGACAAAGAACGCCCAGCTCTCTGCCATTTTGGGCCTCACCACCACGACACGGCTGCCGTCAGCCATATCGTTGATGATATAACCCTTGGATTCATTCAGCTGGCCTGGATTGCCGAAGCCGTAAATGTTCTGGCAGACCCGCTTCAGCTCCTTCTCGGAACCGAAGCTCAAGAATTCCAGATGAAGCGATTTCCCTCGGTAGAACGTCCATACCGCATCATAGGATTGCGGAATGAAATGCTGCTGTTTGGTATATTCCAGAAAATCAGTGGTCTGTACGACATCCGGGGGCATCCCGCTTGTTCCGCCATTCACACCGTCGATATTCTGGTCCCGCAGCTCATCAATGACCCCAAGACCTTTATAAATTTGATACGCCCGTTGTACAATAATTTCAATCTTGTCCTGCATGGACAATCTCGGCTGCTCCGATTGATAGATATGGCGGATCTGCTCTTCTGTAATCTTGTATCCCCGGGAACCGTCAGGCAGTCTTTGCAGAGTATCCAGACTATATTTGCTTACCATTACATTAAATGCATCCTGCCCGTGATCTTTCTTGAAGACATGGAGCAGGATATCAAAGCAATCCTGTGAAGTCAGACGGCCCGCATGGCCGAAGCTGATGATCTTGTCCACATTCCCTTCATCCAGACCATAGGTCTGCACCAGCAGATCCTTCATGTACAGCTTGACGTATTTCTTGGCAGATAAATCACCATGCATGCAGCTTCTAAGCGCCTTCTGCAATTCTCTGCGCCGTGCTTTGCGGCGGTTATATTCTTCTTCGCTCGGACTGCCTTCATAGAGGGAAGAGGCGATAATCTCCTCGAACGCACGTCTCAGAAACAGCACGATTTCATTCATATCGTATTTCAGCTGCACGGATGGCGGAGCCGAGTTTTTACGTCTGCCCAGCCATAAGAACAGGAATACTCCAATAATAATCAGGACTATAAATATCAGGATAAGATTAATCATTTGCAGCTTCCAATTCCGGCAAGGCGGATATTTCCAGTGTCTGAAGAATAAGCTGGCCCATCCCGCGCACTGCAGCAGTGAAAGTTCCGTCTTCACTAAATTCCAGAAAACGGGTCCGGACCTCCCTAGCTTTCAGCAGGAACGGCACGGTCCGGCGTTCGTTCTGTGCATCCATGAACCCGGTATGATAAGGAACTATGCCGACAGCAGATTTTTTCAGCCGGTATTGTTTAATAATTCTTTCCTTATTCATCCTTGAGCTGCGCTCGTAGGCACCCAGGCAATAGAGCACTTGCTTGTCGCCCGGCACAGGCGATCTTCCGCTTGTCTCAAAATAAGTGTTCAGGCTCACCTGATTTTGGCTCAGATTCACAACAACCAGATCCGCCTGCTCCATTACCAGTGATACCACTTCCGGGTCATCTTCGGCCGAGAGGTCCACAAACAGCAAATCATAAAATCTTCTATAATCTTTAAAAATATGCGGAAGCAACAGCTTGGCCGTGTGCTTCTCTGTATTCAAAGATCCGCTTAACAGCTCCAGGCGGTCTTTAAGAATAGATTCCGCATGATCTCTTATCCCCTCGGGGGTAAGCATCCCGCACTGCACCAGCCGCTCAATGGCATCCATCCCCCCGGAAGTCGCCGCCTGAGCAGCCGCCCTTGTCTGAGAGAATACGTACTCAAGTACCCCTTGCTTCAAATGCGTGTGCGTCATCAGCACCCGGATATGATGATCCAGTGCAATCGTTGCCGCCACAACGGCCATATTTGAAGTTGTTCTCCCCTGCCCTCGGGCAGGCCCCCAAAACGCTACCAGCACCTTTACTCCCCCCGTTTCCTCGCATACTGCCATAGTTTCTTGATGTCATTCTTAGGCACATTGCCGATTTCAATTAAAAAATCATTTACAGCCACGGCAAAATCCTTATCCACCTTAAGATTCACCCGTCCATCATGAACCCAGTCAATTCTCCGCTCTGCGCTGGTGATATAACTAATCTTGGAGGTGATTACCGGGTAATACCGGTCCACATATTTCAGTCCAAGCCCGCATTCCTCTTCGATAACCACCAGAAGGGCAGGCATATGCTTTTGATCCAGCAATTTATCCACATGTTCCATAGCCTGGCGTTCATAGCTGGTTGCAAACACAATCTGCTCATCCTCCAGTCCTTCAGGATAACCATGATGCCAGTCATACAGGACAATATCCGGTCTGTCAGCCACATCCGGCTCAGCATTCCGTATCTGTATCCCCGATACTTCTCCATCGAAATATTGATAATGTCTGTGATTGTCCGAAATGATCATGACATCATTGTTGTAATAGCCTTTTAACAGAATAGCGGCTACCAGGATGAAATCATGTTTCTCGCAATCTCCGGCGACAACAATATTCAAATCTGTCACTCTCCTTCCAGCAGACTGTCTTCGCCTGTAGCTTCTGTATTCATCCCGCCTGCCGAACTCTGGTCTGCGCTGGAATCCACAGGTGCCTGATTACTCTGGTCAATGATTCCGTTAACTGATTGGCTGTTGTCCACTTGGGCAGCCTCATCGGCTGCGGCTGCAGCTCCCTGCTCCGATTTCCGCTTAATCACACCGCTGCCGCTAGGGGCGTCGGCCCCGACACGTATGTTATCTTCATCTTCAAGGGCTTCAAGCCGTTTCTCCAGCTCTTTACGCAGATCCTCAGCCAGGCTCCACTTGGCCTGATCAATAATAAAGGGATTGCTTTTAATGACTTTCAATACATCCAGGTTAGGCACATAATTCACTACTGGCTCCGGCTGAAGCTCAGGCTCCACATACTGCTTCATATACAGCTCAGCATTGTTAATATAGGCATCGACTAAGGCTGCCTGAAGCAGCTGCGCTTCTTCTTCACTATCGTTGAAGAATGTATACTGATTCCCCAGATCAACATCCTCGAGCGATTTCTTTCCAACAACTATGTAATCCTCACCGTTAGGAAATACGATTCGGATATCGACAACATCCCGTTTGGTCAGCCGCAGCGGAAGCTTGATATACTCTGTCTCTTCCTTACGTTCCGAAGGCTCAAGTCTCGCCTCATCACGCACCATCTCAGTAGTTACCGCTGTCCCCGGCATGGCATTGATCTTCAGGTATTTGCCGACGATCCCCTTGGAATCGCCGATCAGATTGTCCGGAGAAGAGAATTTGGGAAGCTTCTCTGCCATTACATCCTCTGCGGTAATTGCCTCACCGGCAAGCTTGGCGGAGACGAGAACATAGGCTGTCTGGGACTGGTCCATATACCGCTGCAGGACATCATCCTTGTCCGCCAGTTGTGCTTCATAAGCGGCCCGCTCATCAATTAGCCTGGCATTGTAGTGACGGTAGGTTGCGAACCATACCCCGGATGTTGCGACGGCAACAAGACAACCTGAAATTATCGTGTATCTCAACATTTTTTTCCGCTTGCGTACTGCCACTTCATAACCTCATTTCTACTGCTATTTGGTATTCCCAGTCATTTTCACTGCAGCTGCTCTAGCCTGATCCGCAGCTGCTTTAGCGCGATCAGCGGTAGCCTTTTCTTCTGCCTGCAGTATATCGGCATACTTCAACATATCCGATTCGAGGCTGCTTATAACCTGTTTGAATGACTCCATCTTTCTGATCCAGTCCGTGCAGTGATTCTTGAACTCTTCCCCGCCTAAATCCACCCAATAACCGGGAAGTCCGGCAATGGCAGCTGTCATCTTATCTTTGCAATCCTGGGCGGGAGTCAGCAGCTGATGACAATTAAACGCAAGTCCACGAACCGTGCCTGAATTCATATGTATTTACCTCCTTGTTGTGAACTAGCGGCTCTGAGGGACAAAAGACATTCCCAGGCCGATTAGTATTAAAGTCACAAATAAGACCGCTCCTGCGATTCCCCAGAGCAGCGTTTGCTTCCGAAAGAGCTTTTTCTGAACGGTCAGCAGCTTCATCACCCATTCAACAGCCTCTTTATCCGGATAGAGCGGATCTTGGTGCGCAGGCATCAGCGTTGCCTGCATCTCCGGGAAGTCCTTCTTCAGCATTTGCAGCACTTCCTGATGCCCGTTCTCCAGCAGTAGTCTGCAGCGTTTGCGTTCAAACGGATTAAGAGTATTCAGCTTTTCCTTCAGCAGCTCATACTTCCACATGGCTCCATTGCCGACAAGAATGGGGATTTGCGAGTTCCACCATAGCTCAAGTGCGCTGGTTCCTTTACGCTCCTGATGGATATCCACCCATAGAATAATATGTGTAAATTCACTGGCCAGGAGCTCCGATATGTCCCATGAATATCCCCTGCGGTAGAAAGTAACGCCTTCATATTCAAACATGGTAGACACGGAGTCTGCCTGTTCCCCTTCAAATACAATCTGTTCAAGCGAACTAATCTCAGGTCTGTTATCTCCGCACACCAGCGGCTTCCAGCCGAGATCCGCCAGTCCTGCAGCCAGCAGAAAAGCCGCCGCACCAACATCCTCTTCCCCTCCGGCACCGCATATACCAATGACAAGGGGGACATTGCTGCCCAATATCCTCGCACTTGCTGCGGGTACGGCCTGCTGTCCTTCCACCGGAATGGATTGCTCCAGGCTCTCCAGCGTTCCCTCGTCTGCTGCCGAGGATTCCGTTCTAACCACCGGCCTCGGTCTGGGTGAAGTTGACCCTCCGCCGGAGCCTGTAGCAGGAGATGGCCTGACACCAGCAGATGCTCCCCCGGATCTTGCCGCCGGTTGTGGCCGGGTAAGCGACTCTGCGGGTCTTGCAGGGGCTTGAGCCGGTTCCTCCGATGGCTGAACTGAAGCAGGTGCTGTGGTTGTGCCTTTAAATGAGAACAAGCCTTTCTTTTTGCCAAGGATAGTATAATAATCCCTTGTCGTTTTCTTCTCCCTGATCCAGTTCAGAAGATCGTCACCCCTGAATTCTGTGGTGAACTGAAGATCGTGAATATTCATATTGACCATAGTCCGTATAAACTCAATATCTGTCTTCAGTGCAGGATCTAATTGAACGATCAGCCGTGTATGCTTGAGATATTTCCGGATCAGTGTCATGAACCCTACAATCTCAGCAGCCTTCACAGGTGTCCCGAGACCCGCTCCGCCCTCCATAATCACGATGGAAGAGGGATCAACCTCCTTGCTGCTGAAGCCCCGAATAAAACTATGCAGCGTAGAATGTTTACCTGAAATCACGTAGCCCTCATGCTCCAGTGACCGTGACAGAAGCATGATGAGTTCAGGCGAGCAGACCAGATGTACGCTTTTCATATGTAACCTCCTCCATAATCCTCCCGCTTAATAAGGGTAAATCCGGATAATAGCCCCATCGCCCTGGATAACATCAGCCAATACCACTTGCTGGCCAAGCTCCGTCCATACCTCTCCGGTGCAGCTGACCTCGCATTTGAACTCCCAATTATCGGGGAGCCAGTTTGCTTGCTTCAGCAATTCTAGACAATGCCCTGCAGTAATAGAAAGGGAGATATCCAGATCTATTACTTTCTTGTTCGCTCCATTAAAAAAAACAGTGGTTAAGGCTGTTGACATATCCTGATTCCCCCTGACGATTAAACTTATTGCAGCCACAAACATAATTCTTCCATTGCTGTTGACAAGGTTGCTCTATCTCGGATAATTTGGTCTTCCGGTCCACGTTGCAGCAGCCACATCATATCTTCATGAATGACTACGTTCAGTTCACGAATAACCTGAGCTTCCTCATGGATGCATTGGATTTCCGCCAGTGAGGATATAGACGCCCCAGCTTGAAGCAGCCTCTCTGCCCATACTCCATAATCCGGATCTTCGATGATCAATTGCTGTGAATTCCCATTATCCTCCGGGTACTGAACCAAAGGAATTCGCTCAATGATTTGAAACATCAGCTCATGCTGTGCATAGATTTCCTGCATTTTGTATGTATGGGTCTCAGGCTGATGTTCAAGCTCGAACTGTGTTTCATCCTGATCAAAATAATAGATTTTAGAGGCCATATCCTCTCGTTGAACCAGCTGACAGAGATACGATGTACAGTTGGAACCTGCGGCAATACATTTACGAAGGACTTCATTTACCTTGGCAAGCCCCATAAAATCTATCTCCAGGTACCCCTTCGCTTCAAGTGATCTCCTCTGGGCATTCATCAGGGCACGCTGCTTATTCTCCGTTTCGTCCTCCAAATGTATTTCAAGTCCCGGAAAGCTGTTTTTTCCTATTAATGCAGCTAAATATATGATTTCTAAAGCCTGTAATTCAAAGATTTCACGCGTCGGTTCCATCGTTTCATTCACCTGCTATCTATAGATCTGTAATCATTTTGATTTGCGTTCCGGAGCCCGCTATAAGCAGCATGGCTTCACTAGTGTCCATCTGTTGGTTAAGCTCATGGTATTCCATACTCTCTATAAAGTGGGCATAAGTCATATGATCACTCAGTTTCCCGCCCGTCAGCAGCGCATTGCCGCTATTGATCATCTCTCCCGCCAGATTTGTGATAAGCTGCAGCTGGTTCAATTCATGTACATTGCTGCCAGCCATCAGCAGAACGCCAAGCCCGCCGCCAAAACTTGCAATCCGCTCCAAGTGATCCAGCGAATCATTCTCCATCAGATCAAAGGCAGACTTCAAATTCGGCATTACAATGACAAGCAGAGGATACTTGGACAAAATATAGCCGGTTTCATCGAATTCTCCGGACAACGAACCCGCAGCCAAAGCTTGACGGGCATCATTTTTTCTAAGCTGCAGCTGTTCTATTAATGACTGCGTGAGCTGTAGAAACTCTTCTGCTGTACTCGTAACAGTTATCGCCGGAATTGCCCGTATTCCTGTCCATTTAGCAGCACCGCTGTCGAATAAATAAAGTTCCTTGGTAATTGAACCCGCCGAAGCTTCAAGAGCCCGCAGGATAGATGTGAACGTTAGATCCACTTGCTGTTGATTCGTATAGGAGACTACAAAACTGCTGATTTCCTTCACATTTATATCTACCGGCAGTGTCGTTGTCCGTTCCAATCCAATGGGTACCAGAGTATCCCCGGTTCCTTCGGGCCGGTTCTTGTCTGCACGCTCCAGAAGTTCTGTAAGTGAAAGCTTATCCGGTATTACTGATATCCCGGCAGGATGGGCTTCTCCTGCCACTGCTTTCATCTCTGAGCTGATACGGCGTATTGAAGCAGCTATTTGATCATCCGAGCTGCCCTCCGCCGGCAGGGCGGTATGGAATTCCAGAATCCGGTTGTCCTTAAGCAGCCCGCGGCCTACGGTATTGGTTGGCTCCATACCTTCTGTTCTCCCCAGAACGCTTGAATAATCCAGCCTGTCAGACATTTGGAATACAAGAGACTGCCTGATATTCTGGCTGATCCGGTAAGGATAGGAGTTAACCGTATTGGCAGTAAATACAAAGTATATTCCATAGCTGCCTCCTTCGCGCACAAGCTTCGCCAGATCCAGAACATAGTCATCGTAAGCTTCCGAGAACCCTGTGAAATTATCGAGCATAATAACGATGTAAGGAACCTTTTCCCCGGTTGCGTTGGTATATGAAACCAGATTGCTGATTCCAAACTGAGAAAACTTATGTTTGCGATCATTCAGTTGTGAGAGCAGCCAGCTTATCAGTTTACCAAGCTTTTGTTCATCCTCCGGATAAATGACATCCCCCAAATGCGGAAGCTCATGAAATACACCTAGAGTTCTTGTGCCGAAATCCAGAATATAAAAATTCACATACTCAGGATCATATTTCATGGCCAGCGACATAATCATTGTCTTTAACAGTGTTGTCTTACCGCTGCCTGGAGCTCCATAAACCAGCAAATGTCCGTTCAGATTGAAATTAATATCCAGATTGTACTGCTCCTGATCCGAAGGATTGTCTATCCGCCCAACGGAGGCAACCAGTTGATCACTTGGCTCCTGCCAATGCTCACCATTCCAGATAAGGTCATGATCCAGCACTTCCGATAGACCCAATATCTCCGGAAGTGGAGGAAGCCACAACTGAAAGGCCTCTCCAATTGATTCTTCAGCAGAAATGGCAGCAATATGGTTAACTACGGCCTGCAGTTCGCTTAATGCCAAGGTATTATCACTATGCTTCTGCTTCGGAATTAGCGCTCTGCGGTCTCCACCTAATGAAACGATATCCAGTTTAGGGCTTCCATCAACATCAGTTCCGCCTGTATGATAAGGCGCCCCGCTCCACGAAGACTGGAACAAGGTAAACAGTTCGTTATTACCGACCTGCAAATACCCGCGGCCTTTTTCTTTGATCTCGGCTGCTTCCGGGCGTTTCAGCATTTCATTACTGTCCGAGGGTGTCTGCACCTTGAGACACAATTTGAATCTGGAGTTACTCCATATCTGGTCATCGACAACACCGGACGGCTTCTGGGTTGCCAATATTAAGTGAATGCCCAAGCTTCTTCCGACACGCGCCGCACTGACCAGTTCTTTCATGAATTCCGGCTGATCCGATTTCAGCTCCGCGAATTCATCCACCACTATGATCAAATGCGGCAAAGGAAGTCTTACTTCCTTGTTGCGGTAGAGGACAATGTAGTTGTCAATACTGGTCACACCGGCTTCACTGAAAAGTCTCTGTCTCCGCAGAAGTTCGCTTTTGATCGAAGCGAGTGCCCTGTTGATCTGATTGCCGCCCAGATTGGTAATCGTCCCCACCAGGTGTGGGAGTCCCAGAAAGGCATTCGCCATCCCGCCGCCTTTATAGTCAATCAGTACGAAAGCAATCTCATGCGGATGATAATTCACCGCCAGACCCAGCAGCAGGGATTGAAGCAGCTCACTTTTCCCGGATCCGGTGGTTCCGGCTACCAGTCCATGGGGACCATAGCTTTTTTCATGCATATCGAACAAAAGAGACTTCCCTCCTGCCCCCAGCCCAAGGGGAATGGACAATGTACGGTTGGCCTGGTTTCTGGACCAGCGCTCCAGCACATTCAGCTCTTCGACCTGTTCAACCTCAAAGCTCTCCAGAAAAGTAACCATTGGCGGTATATAGCTATTGTTCTGTCCGGCCTTAATTCTGAGCGGAGACAAAGAACGGGCGAAGTATTCGGAATGCGTTTTATCGAGTGAATCGGCTGTGAAAAAATCGGTCAGATGAGTTAACAGATTATTGGTGTCTTTGCGGACCATTCCCCTGCCATCCTTAATTTCCAGAATAACCTGGCAATTCAGCGGCAGCGCTACATCAATCTTCTCTGACATAAAAATGCTTGTCACTCCCGGCAATGAATCGCCCGACAACAAATATTTCATCATTTCTGTACTGTCCCACAGTTCAGGGGCAAAAACTAAAAAGACATAGTGCGGGGTCTGCAAATTCTGCAGCAGACCATAACTGCTCTTGTTGCCTTCTTCTCTCTTTCTAAGCTCCACAAGCAGTTCATCGGCAACATTAGCAGCCTCGTAGGATGTCGTGGCCAGACTTCTCTGGCTACGGTCCTTATTCCACGTATGCGGCAGCCATTTTAGCCATTCCCAGTACTCAAGATCGTCCGGCTGCATCACACATACTACCCTCACATCATCGTAGCCCTGGTGAGTTGTCAGATGAACTATGGCGGCATTCAGGAAATCGCGGACCTCCTGCCGTTGGCCGTATAACCCGAGCGTACTAATATTACTTAGCGGTATGTAAACCGGAATATCTCTTACAAAGTACATTTCCTCGCATATCTTACTGGCAATCTCTTCGAGAGGGTTCTCATCATCGATGGCTTTCGTCGTCGGGCTGTACGTTGGCACCAGGGAGATCGGTTGAATTCCAACTCCAACCCGTATATTAAGAAAATCATCTTCAATCGCCGTTCTTTCCCAGAGCTGTTTACTTCTGCCCCGTGCGATTTCAATACAGGTCTGTATACTTGGATGAATATATGTATAGGCTTCACGTTGCGTACTGGCGGCACCCTGCAAATCATTACGAACCTGGAATAAGTAGTTGAGATATTTCTTTTCCAATTTTTTATTCTGCTCATGATGCTTTTTAACACTGGATTTATAATTCATGACCGAAACCATAACTGTTAGAGCAGTCATACTCATAGTTGAGATAAGCATGGTGTATGACCTGGTTAAAGTTGACATAAATATGGATATGACCAGCATTCCGAGCGGAGGAACTATAATCGTCAACCATGAGAAGGTCGGTTTTCCCGAAGGTTTGGCCGGATCCTCCAGTTCCAGCTCGCCTATCGGGTAGTTTGGTTTAATCCGGGGGGTTCTTTGTACCTGATTGGTTAACATTTCTTGAGTGCTCATCTTTTCATCACCACTGGATAGGAATTTTGGATTACGAAACTATTGATTTAAATTTTAAATAAATTTTGTATTTTTTCATTAAATTGGGATATATATTATGTTTTATCGGCACCACTTTTGAATAATTTATATTTTACATAACATTTTTTGCTAATATAGTCCATTAATCCCTAATTAGTTACGAATGCCTTTCACTCGCTAAAGTTACCAGGGCAAGAAGATGCAGTTCTTTAGTAATGTTTTTTTATTGCATTGTTTTCAATATAAGAAATATGTCTCATTTACATTTTATTCTTAATAAGTAATTATTTTATGACGGCGCCAAAAAAAAGACCAGCTCCTGCCCTTTTCGAGCAAACCCCGGACTTAAATTCCCATTCTTTATTCTTTTTTAGATCTAATGCCTCAGAAATTTTCCGGGAATCTCCCCCTCCAAAAAATTAGATTGACTTAAACCATGGTTTAAGTCGTATCCTATTCCTGTCGACAACTAACCAACCCCCATGGAGGTCTCCAGATGAAATATGTTTCCATTAGCGAAGCTGCAGCCCAGTTAGGGATTCCGGAATCAACGATCCGTTATTATGAGAAAAAGGGATTACTGCCACAGATGGAGCGTGACGAAGCCGGGAGGCGGATATTCTCGGAGAATCGTATTGCTTTCCTTAAGATCATTATTTATCTGAAAAATACGCATATGCCCATCAGCAATATCAGGCAATATGTGGACTGGATGTTAGAAGGGGACAGCACAACTGAACTCCGGCTTAGAATGTTTCAGGAGCACAAGCAGGCTGTGCTGGCGGAAATTGCGCTCATGACAGAATCCTTGCAGGGCATCGACAAGAAAATCGCACGTTATACAAATTATTTATCAAAATAATGAGAAGAGGTTCTAAAATGAAACTTACAGGAAACACAATCCTTATTACTGGCGGAGGCTCGGGAATCGGACTCGCTTTTGCCGAACGCTTCATCAATGCCGGAAATACAGTCATCATTACCGGACGGCGTGAACAGGTCCTGCAGGATGCCAAGGACAAGTTCCCCGGCCTGATTACCCGTGTAAGTGATTTGAATATCGAATCCGAGCGTATCGCCTTGTTCGACTGGGTAACTGCGAACTATCCGGAATTGAATGTGTTAGTGAACAATGCCGGGACCCAGCAGCGCTTCAATGTACTCAAAGCAGATGCGAGAAACAATTGGGCTTATTTCAATCAAGAAATCACAACAAACCTTGAAGCGCCTCTTCATCTGGCTATGCTGTTCGCTCCATTATTCGCAGCAAGGGAAGCGGCGGCTATCCTCAACGTCACCTCCGGCCTGGCCTTTACACCGTTTGCCATTGGCCCGATCTATTCAGCGACGAAGGCAGCGCTTCATTCGTTCACCATGAGTCTCCGACTCCAGCTGTCCGATACCTCTGTAGAAGTCATTGAAGTTGCTCCTCCGGCGGTGAATACGGATCTCGGCGGAAGCGGGCTGCATGTCCACGGCGAACCGTTAGATGCGTTCACGGACGGAATCTTCCAGGGATTAGCGGAGGGACAGCAGGAGATCGGCTACGGCACTTCAGTGGACCGGCTGCGCATGTCACGCGATAAGATCGACGAATACGCGGTCAATATGTATCAGGCAATGAAGAGCTATATTGAATAAATGCGTCTCTTATAAAGATAAACCCCGCCGCAAATGGACGGGGTTTATTTTTTTAATTGAAACCTGCCGGGTACGGAGGCCGTAGTTAAGGGTAACTAACGATTAAAGCCGCACCGCATTGGCTACTACAACCTTAGAGGAGGAAACAAGATGTTCAAAAAAATTCTTGGTAAAGTCCTGCACTCCGTAGAGCAGTCCAAACATGGCGGACACCGCAGGCATTCGAGCAGCAACAAAGGGAGGCCAGTATCCAGAAGGCATTCAAGCAGCAGCCCCGGATACAAGCGGCATTCCTCTTCAGATGCCCGCCGCGGAGGAACCGGACATAAATACTATAAGAACCGTCACGGCAGTTCAAGCTGAAGCTGGCTTGATTTCTTCATACACATTCATAAGGCGCCTCTCAGCATTTGGCTGAAGGCGCCTTTTTTTGAACAGATATCAACGCAGCAGACTCTTATACAATTCTCCGGCCTCACGGATAAACACAGCCGTGTCCGGATAGGTCTCCTGCTCTCCAAGCAGACGGGACAGCATCTGCAGCATTCCAGGCGACAGCTCCAGCTCTTCCCGCCAGCTCCGCTCCGCCCCTCCCCGCTGAGGATGATAACCGGAATACAGCATGAACAGCATCAGTTGTCCTACATCGTACAAATCCGAAGCGATCTCCGGCGGCCTATGTTCCGGCAGCTCTTTCTCCCTCGGCTTCAGCCGCCCAAGCACGGTATCCGCCTCTCCAATCTTTGCAGCCAATCCGAAATCAATTAAGTACAGGTCTTCATTCTGGAGTATCACATTGGGTATCCGCAGATCCAGATGAACGTATCCGCGCGAATGGACATGGGCAACCCGCTCCATCAGCTTCAGCGTCGTGGCCAGACACTCCCGCTCACCGTAGACAATCTGCTCATCAAAGATCAGATCCTCCAGCGTCTTCCCCGCAATATAATCGGTAACCAGCCAGTTCGAGCCTTTATATTTGAAATAATCGCGGCAAGCCGGAATGTTAGGATGCTCCATTTCCCCTAGAATAGCACTCTCCCTGGCCAGCAGCGCCCGGCCAACCGCTTTCTTACTGGGTCTGGACTGTTTGAGTGCCAGAGGCGTCCCGTCTTCAGGACTCCGGGTAAGGTACGTCAGCCCGTAGCTGCCTTCTCCCAGCAAAGCCTCTATTGTATAATGCCCGCCAATCACAGCCCCTTCCGGGAAGGGATAATCCCGCCAGGCCCGGATGAATTCGTGCCACCGTTCAAATGCCATAACCATTACGCCCCCTTCCGCTTCCTGCGCCAGATAGAGTATCAGCAGCAGTATTATTATCTCACAGATGACCGTTGCTGGCACCGGAGGCACGGCAGGTCAGCACAAAGGCAGGGAGTTAGCCATGAGAAAAAGAACCTCAGTGCTTCTGGGGTTCTTCGTTATGTATCATAAAATGTTGTACGTTTTACAGCTTTGCTCCAAGATGCCCGGGGGGTCGCGAGGATTCATGTATGAAATACAACAATTATCCCGCATAGCCGCTTAGACAAGCAGAAATCCTGCCTTTTGTACAACAATTTCCGATTAGGCTCGATTTCATGAGCGAAATGTTGTATTTGGGGCAGGATTTTTACTTAGTAGCAGATAGCAGGTAACAGATAAACCGGATCGTCCAAAAGCTCCTCAGAACACCTTCTTCTTATCCCGTTCCTCAATCAAAATCTGCACCGATTCCTTAAACCGCAAAGCATGCACAATCTCTCGCTCCCGCAGGAACTTGAGGCTGTCTTGCAGATCCACATCATCCGTCATATCGATCAGCCACTGATATGTAGCCCGGGCCTTTTCTTCGGCGGCAATGTCCTCGTAGAGGTCAGCCAGCGGATCACCTTTGGCCTGGATATACGCAGCTGTCCAGGGGACCCCTGCTGAATTCTGGTAGAACAGCGCGTGGTCACGCTGTGCATAGTTCGGGCCAAGCCCGGCAGCTTCGAGTTCACTGATCGATGCATCTTTTGTCAATTTATATATCATCGTAGCAATCATTTCCAGGTGCGCAAATTCCTCAGTCGAAATATCGGTCAATACACCGATAACCTTATCCGGTATTGCATAGCGCTGATTCATGTAACGTAGGGCCGCCGCCAGTTCCCCGTCCGCACCGCCATATTGCTCCATCAGGTACCGCGCCATCCGCACATCGCATTTGCCTACACGCACCGGGTATTGTAGCTTCTTCTCGTAGATCCACATTCGTGTGCTTCCCCCTCCTCAGACTTTTATGTTCTCCGTCCTACGGTTCAGACTTGCCACGGCCAAGGGCTCTGGCTCCATTCCCATGGACACTTGGAGTAGGCGCGCCCGAAATTCTGCAGGGGTCCGTAAAGCTCCTGAAACTGGTTCGCCAGCTTGGTGCGTTCGAAGGTCAACTGATTGAACTGCTCTATGGCCTTCAGATCCTCCGGGTGGGTGTCCAGGTACAGATTCAGCTCAACTAGTGCGAAATCGAGCACCTGCAGTTGTTCCAGCATTTCATAATAACGGGGTTCGCAAGCATTAGCCTCCATAGCCTACTTCCCTCCTTTGAACTTTGATTCGTACGGGCTGAACAGCTCGGGCCATAGCGTCCCATACTTCAGTGCTTCCGGCAAGGAGAACTGCGGCAGATTCGGAGGCTGAAAATTAATGAATTGGTTCGGCGGCACAACATACGTCTTGAACGGCACCGGTGGACAAGGATCAAACGGTCCCCTGTACGGCGTCCATACACGCTCCTGGGAGTTCAATGATCATTCCTCCTTATAGATTAATGGTATACCTTTATTATTCCAGATCTCACCTTCCTAACTAATTTATGACGGCTCCAGAGAGGAATAGAACCCCTTCGCAAAAAAGGGAACATCAAGCAGCCCTGTAATGGCTTCTTATGTTCCCGTTAAAATATAGCCGCCATTTCGACGATTCTCTCGCTTATCTTTATTTTCCTCTGCGTCTGTTTTAGTCATGGACAGAGCTCGGTAATAGAATACGGATAATCTGTAGTTATGTGAATCCCTCTACTCAAAGCCCCGTCTGACGGCATATCAAAATTGTCTTGTTCATTTTCGATAAACCTGACCTTACGCTTCTTCAGCTCTTTCTGCAGCCGGTAAAGATATCCTGCATAATCTGCCTCTGGATGGCTTCGCCAGCAAGGGCCATAGGCCCGCTAAGTAATTAACGCAGTAATCCATATTGCTACTGGCGAGCTGTGGGGTGGTATCAAACGGCGCGGTACGCTCCCCATATCTCAAGTGATAACTGCCGTCTCAAAGGCCGCCCCTGCATCCCTACAGCACCTTAAAATCCTTGATAATATCCACTGGTACATTCAAGGATTGGGCAACCACTGAAAACGCCATCTGCTGCCTTCGAAGAGCTGATTACCTTGTTCTTCTGCAACTGGGCAGATGCGTAGTTGCCAACTTTCGGAACTTTGCCGCAGTTGCTGTGCAGATCCAAATGCGCTCCCTCCAGGATTCCCAGGTAACCATCCTTCCTACAGACACGTGGCTGCTGCACAATGCAAGTAGAGGAGATAAATGAGTACATTGCTGGCCAGCAACAGGGTGAGCTCAAGAATTATCTCCGCCCTAATATGCTTTACACTATAAAAGAGCTAGCTTTTGTCGGTAATTAAATCTTTTAAAATAATCAAAACTCTTATTCTTCGCGAAAAAACGTGAACAAAGTTGAAGATATTAGGGATCTTGGATTGGAAACATACAGGAAAAGGACTTGATAATTCATCAGTTGGTTAGCCTTTATTAGAAAGGAATCACACATACTGCATTGCAAGAAATCCAAGTAAAATAAAAAGAAGCCCAGAAATTAAGGCTTCTCAAGATGAATAGTTAAGAAAAATAATCATTTAAATTTTCTGGTGTAATGCTGTTCCATAACCAAAAGTGATCACCCTGTGATACAAGCAGTCTATCAAGCCATAATTCGAAGTTTAAATGCAGTGGATCTCCATCATTATGAGATGAAGTATAGATAGATTGATCAAGAAGATAACCTTTTTTTCCATCTTTAACATAATCGCTATTCACACAAATTAATGTCTGATCAAACTTAGCAATGGTATACACATGTTCAGGAGTCGGATACTTTTCCAATGCATCTAAAATTTCATCGATCCCAAAAATGTGCCAATGAGGCGCGGATTCTTCAACATCCTTATACAATTCCATCCCATTATGAAGAGAAAGAAAAAACTTATAATCCTCAGGAAGTTTTAGATTCGTTTCAGACTCAAAATCCTCTATTTCTTTCGAATTAGCCGATTTTGAAAACGAAAAAGAACATTTAAGATAATAACCTAAATTTCTTTGAATCTGAAAAGGGATATTATTTTGCATAGTCTTTTTTAATGCATCAAGGGATGCAACGATCAATTTTGACATTTTGCAGCCCCCTTAATTATTTAATAACTCAACTTTCGCAGCCTAAATCTCCAAACAAACCCTTGATATA
>NZ_JUEI01000068.1:0-62120 GCF_000802655.2 Paenibacillus sp. IHB B 3415
CCACATTTCATAGGCCAGCACCTGATTGGTTACTTTGGGATCAGAAATCCGCTCCATATAATACTTAAAGGTTGTCTCATTTTTTTTGTTGCTGGCGTTAATCGGAGTGCCATCCGGCAGTTCCAGCGGCGGACCGTTCAGCCGTCTTGCAGCTTCGATCTGCTCCTGGACCTGCCTCACAGCCTCAGCGATCCTGATCTCCTCCCGCTTCACTTCCAACTGGCTTCGCGCATAGGCTCCAGCGGCACTCTTCTCCATCGCCAGCCGCAGCAGCAGGAGATATTCTTCGTTATGTATGAGCGGTACACTCTCCGCCGTGATCGACGGATCATAATCACAGGCCTTAACACCTGCCTGCTTGAAATAGCCGCTTAGATCCTTCCCTGCTTCATATTGAACCTTGGCTACACCCAGGGACGCCAGCTTCCGGCGTGCTTCCTCAGCCTCCGAGTGGACGGCTTCCATCTGCGTCTTGTTCCCGAACGCTTCGTAGACCTTGAAGGCCATCTGCGCCTTCGCGATCCCATCCCGCGCCGCGAAGATATCCTTCAGCTTGCTTAGCGCCGCAATACTCTCTACGGTCAAAAGCCCGGACGTTTGGATGATATTCCGCAGCTTCTGCACTGCCGGATCGTTATTCAGCTCATCCTTTCCCAGCAGGACGGTAACCGAAGTGATCAGATGCGATACACTCCTCTGCACAAAGGCTGGAATGGAAACCCGGCCAGCGGTATTTGACGTCCCAAAGCTTCCGAATGCACCAGCGAGAAGACTAAACTGCTGCGTAAGCTTGTCGGCCTGCCGTTTATTCTCCTCTTGCAGTCCTGTGACCCCCTTCAGGGCTACCCGGATGATATCCTCCAATTTCTCGGCTTCTACGGTTAATTCATTGATCAGGACCTGGGCCTTCACCAGGCGGTCTCCCAGGGGAATCCCGTCCCAGCCGCTGGACTGGCCCTTCAGCTGCAAATACAGCCGGTTGGTGTCCTGGCTTACCTGGCCTATTCTGGTCTGCAGGCGCTGGACTTCATCCTCGTTAAATATAAGCTTCGTGGAAGACAATATCATCCCTGCTTCCTTGTCAATATATATCCATTATTGTTATGCAGATTCCTTCTTTATCGGATTAATCTTCCATAAATATAAGAGATAACCATTGAAATGAAAGAGTAAGGGATGGTAAACACTTCAGGTTATTGATCTATTGACGCAGACAATACTTTTTGCTGATTACGGTATTCTACCGGACTCACACCTTCACTTTCTTTAAATACGCGGTTGAAGTTCTTGGTGTTCTCAAACCCGGATTTCTTGGCGATCTCGTAAATCATATCATCCGTTGCTTGGAGCAGCTGCTTCGCCTTACCGATCCGGACTTTCTTTGCTTGAAATAGCCGCTTAGATCCTTCCCTGCTTCATATTGGACCTTGCCTACCCCCAGCGAAGCCAGCTTCCGGCGTGCTTCCTCGGCCTGCGCGTGGACAGCCTCCATCTGCGTCTTGTTCCCGAACGCTTCATAGACCTTGAAGGCCATCTGCGCCTTCGCGATCCCATCCCGCGCCGCGAAGATATCCTTCAGCTTGCTTAGGGCCGCAATACTCTCTACGGTCAAAAGCCCGGAGGTTTGGAGGTTATTCCGCAGCTTCTGCACTGCCGGATCGTTATTCAACTCATCCTTTCCCAGCAGGACGGTAACAGAAGTGATCAGATGCGATACACTCTTTTGCACAAAGGCTGGAATGGAAAACCGGCCAGCGGCATTTGACGTCCCAAAGCTTCCGAATGCACCCGCGAGAAGACTAAACTGCTGCGTAAGCATGTCGGCCTGCCGTTTATTCTCCTCTTGCAGTCCTGTGACCCCCTTCAGGGCTACCCGGATGATATCCTCCAATTTCTCGGCTTCTACGGTTAATTCATTGATCAGGACCTGGGCCTTCACCAGGCGGTCTCCCAGGGGAATCCCGTCCCAGCCGCTGGACTGGCCCTTCAGCTGCAAATACAGCCGGTTGGTGTCCTGGCTTACCTGGCCTATTCTGGTCTGCAGGCGCTGGACTTCATCCTCGTTAAATATAAGCTTCGTGGAAGACAATATCATCCCTGCTTCCTTGTCAATATATATCCATTATTGTTATGCAGATTCCTTCTTTATCGGATTAATCTTCCATAAATATAAGAGATAACCATTGAAATGAAAGAGTAAGGGATGGTAAACACTTCAGGTTATTGATCTATTGACGCAGACAATACTTTTTGCTGATTACGGTATTCTACCGGACTCACACCTTCACTTTCTTTAAATACGCGGTTGAAGTTCTTGGTGTTCTCAAACCCGGATTTCTTGGCGATCTCGTAAGAAGTGATCAGATGCGATACACTCCTCTGCACAAAGGCTGGAATGGAAACCCGGCCAGCGGTATTTGACGTCCCAAAGCTTCCGAATGCACCCGCGAGAAGACTAAACTGCTGCGTAAGCTTGTCGGCCTGCCGTTTATTCTCCTCTTGCAGTCCTGTGACCCCCTTCAGGGCTACCCGGATGATATCCTCCAATTTCTCGGCTTCTACGGTTAATTCATTGATCAGGACCTGGGCCTTCACCAGGCGGTCTCCCAGGGGAATCCCGTCCCAGCCGCTGGACTGGCCCTTCAGCTGCAAATACAGCCGGTTGGTGTCCTGGCTTACCTGGCCTATTCTGGTCTGCAGGCGCTGGACTTCATCCTCGTTAAATATAAGCTTCGTGGAAGACAATATCATCCCTGCTTCCTTGTCAATATATATCCATTATTGTTATGCAGATTCCTTCTTTATCGGATTAATCTTCCATAAATATAAGAGATAACCATTGAAATGAAAGAGTAAGGGATGGTAAACACTTCAGGTTATTGATCTATTGACGCAGACAATACTTTTTGCTGATTACGGTATTCTACCGGACTCACACCTTCACTTTCTTTAAATACGCGGTTGAAGTTCTTGGTGTTCTCAAACCCGGATTTCTTGGCGATCTCGTAAATCATATCATCCGTTGCTTGGAGCAGCTGCTTCGCCTTACCGATCCGGACTTTCTTCAAATAGTTCACAAAATTCTCTCCCGTATAATCCCGGAAGGCCTGGCTGAAATAAGAATAGTTAAAGGACACTAGATTAGAAATAATGGTCATATTAATATTCTGCGCATAGTTCTCGTGAATGTACTGGATCGCCTGCTTCATTTCTTTATTATCGATCTGTACAGATTTCAAGGTTTGGAGGTTGCCATCTAGCAGCAGGAACAAGCTCTCTACTTCACGGTAATAGTCTTGGAAACAGCTGAACTGATATAAATCGCTAACCTTGTTGTACCGTTGCAGTCTTTCCGTTGATTCTTCTTTACCATACGATTGAATGGTTTGATCAAATACAATATCGTTCAAGGCTCTGCTGATTTCCTCAAGATACCCGATATTCTTCGGGCTGATATCCGCAGCGTCCAATATTTCACGCAGCAGTCCCAGCATCTCCTTCTCCCGCCCTGAACCCAGCATATTCGCAACCCTTTTGATGCTTGAAATAGCCGCTTAGATCCTTCCCTGCTTCATATTGGACCTTGCCTACCCCCAGCGAAGCCAGCTTCCGGCGTGCTTCCTCGGCCTGCGCGTGGACAGCCTCCATCTGCGTCTTGTTCCCGAACGCTTCATAGACCTTGAAGGCCATCTGCGCCTTCGCGATCCCATCCCGCGCCGCGAAGATATCCTTCAGCTTGCTTAGGGCCGCAATACTCTCTACGGTCAAAAGCCCGGAGGTTTGGAGGTTATTCCGCAGCTTCTGCACTGCCGGATCGTTATTCAACTCATCCTTTCCCAGCAGGACGGTAACAGAAGTGATCAGATGCGATACACTCTTTTGCACAAAGGCTGGAATGGAAAACCGGCCAGCGGCATTTGACGTCCCAAAGCTTCCGAATGCACCCGCGAGAAGACTAAACTGCTGCGTAAGCATGTCGGCCTGCCGTTTATTCTCCTCTTGCAGTCCTGTGACCCCCTTCAGGGCGGTCCGGATAATATCCTCCAATTTCTCCGCTTCAACGGTTAATTCATTGATCATGACCTGCGCCTTCACGAGGTGGTCTCCCAGGGGAATCCCGTCTCAGCCGCTGGACTGACCCTTCAGCTGCAAATACAGCCGGTTAGTGTCCTGGCT
Organism: Paenibacillus sp. IHB B 3415; assembly: GCF_000802655.2. Classification (NCBI taxonomy): domain Bacteria; kingdom Bacillati; phylum Bacillota; class Bacilli; order Caryophanales; family Paenibacillaceae; genus Paenibacillus; species Paenibacillus sp. IHB B 3415. The sequence goes on from NZ_JUEI01000068.1 coordinate 4,177, forward strand.
TACCTGGCCTATTCTGGTCTGCAGGCGCTGGACTTCATTCTCGTTAAATATAAGCTTCGTTGACGCCATGTCACCCTCCCGCTTTTGTCCGCACAGCAATATTTCCTATGTAATTTACTCAACTTTCGCAGCCTAAATCTCCAAACAAACCCTTGATATAGCTGGGTAAACTAGAGATCCAATCCTGGAGTTGACAAAAAACTGCTGTTCTGTTCTTCTTGGTTTTGGCCTCTGACATTTCGAGAAATAAATTCATGAGTTGCTGAAGTGCGGTCTGGTAATCCAGATCACGGACTTCATCGGCAAAGAGAAAAAAGAGTCCTCCGAGTGTCCGGTTATCACTCGATTGACGCCGTTCGTATTCCATCGCCAAATAACGGGTGAATACAATCGTGGTATGGCTAATCAGTTGGTCAAAAGAGCGTCCCTGGAACTCCGTCCCCAGTTTCAAATAGCTTTTAGTGACTTTGAAAAAGGTCTCAATACTCCAGCGCATGCCATAGATTCGTACGATTTCAGCTGCATCCAGCGTGAGATCTGTACTCAAAATCGCCAGCCACTCCCGTTTTTTATTCCGGTTGCGGACAAACACAAGCTTCACGGACAGACCGCAGGTCGTTTGGACGATGACGGAGCCTTTAATGTCCTTGGCAGTCGAGGGGGGAAGACTTTGAAACACTTCGCGCAGCGTCATTCGCTTGCCTTGAACCAGATAGCGTTGTTTCATTTCTTTCACCATGCCAATCACGTGAAGACCTTTGGCAGTGAGCTCGCGAAGCAATGGAGCTTGCGTAAACCAGCTGTCCATAAGGACGTAGTCGGCGGTGAATCCTGCACGTAGCGCTCGATCCAGCAAGGCCACAACCGCATCCGGTTTCCGGGAAAAGGCCTCCATCCGCCGTTTGTATCCATTGCTGCGTTTGGAAAGATTCGAAGTCATTTCGCATAGGCGATTAGCCAGTTTAGCTGAAGACAGCATGACAAAGTCAAGCGGAGCGAAGCTAAAACCGTCCGACCAACCGAGCGTTAGCATGGTGTACCCTTTGATAAATTTACCAGTGGAATGGTCAAAGACTCGTGCCAAGAGCTCTGCCTTTTTGCTCCGGTTTCGGCTGAGCACCGAATCGTCGATGATGAACACCCGCACACGTGTAGAAGAAATAAGCGATTCGAAGCCCTGCACAATTTGAAGACTTAAGGTCTGCAAAAAGCGCCGCCAAGCAAAAGAAGCTTGATGCGAGAAGACTAAACTGCTGCGTAAGCTTGTCGGCCTGCCGTTTATTCTCCTCTTGCAGTCCTGTGACCCCCTTCAGGGCTACCCGGATGATATCCTCCAATTTCTCGGCTTCTACGGTTAATTCATTGATCAGGACCTGGGCCTTCACCAGGCGGTCTCCCAGGGGAATCCCGTCCCAGCCGCTGGACTGGCCCTTCAGCTGCAAATACAGCCGGTTGGTGTCCTGGCTTACCTGGCCTATTCTGGTCTGCAGGCGCTGGACTTCATCCTCGTTAAATATAAGCTTCGTGGAAGACAATATCATCCCTGCTTCCTTGTCAATATATATCCATTATTGTTATGCAGATTCCTTCTTTATCGGATTAATCTTCCATAAATATAAGAGATAACCATTGAAATGAAAGAGTAAGGGATGGTAAACACTTCAGGTTATTGATCTATTGACGCAGACAATACTTTTTGCTGATTACGGTATTCTACCGGACTCACACCTTCACTTTCTTTAAATACGCGGTTGAAGTTCTTGGTGTTCTCAAACCCGGATTTCTTGGCGATCTCGTAAATCATATCATCCGTTGCTTGGAGCAGCTGCTTCGCCTTACCGATCCGGACTTTCTTCAAATAGTTCACAAAATTCTCTCCCGTATAATCCCGGAAGGCCTGGCTGAAATAAGAATAGTTAAAGGACACTAGATTAGAAATAATGGTCATATTAATATTCTGCGCATAGTTCTCGTGAATGTACTGGATCGCCTGCTTCATTTCTTTATTATCGATCTGTACAGATTTCAAGGTTTGGAGGTTGCCATCTAGCAGCAGGAACAAGCTCTCTACTTCACGGTAATAGTCTTGGAAACAGCTGAACTGATATAAATCGCTAACCTTGTTGTACCGTTGCAGTCTTTCCGTTGATTCTTCTTTACCATACGATTGAATGGTTTGATCAAATACAATATCGTTCAAGGCTCTGCTGATTTCCTCAAGATACCCGATATTCTTCGGGCTGATATCCGCAGCGTCCAATATTTCACGCAGCAGTCCCAGCATCTCCTTCTCCCGCCCTGAACCCAGCATATTCGCAACCCTTTTGATTTTATCTGCCGGCACCTGATAGCCGTTATCCTTAAGGCAAACCTCTTCGAATGTTACGATACCGGGTGCGGGCAGCATGAAAGTATGCTTCAAAGAAACAGCCGCCTCCTCATAAGCAGAGTACAGCTTCTCCATCCCATAATTCAGCCCGCTTACGGCGATGTTGAGGTGAGAATCTGCCTGCATCAGCTGCCTTGTTACAGTCCGTGCAGCAAGCGCTCCCTCCGTCAGAATAACAGCCTGCGAATTCCGGTCAAAAAACCGCACAAAGCGAAAATGAAATAAAGGCTGAAGCTGTTCTATTAACGCATGTATCTGCGCCTTAAAGGTCATCGTCCCTAGTGCCTGCAAATCCCCGGCATATTTAATCATCACTGCATGAAAACCGTGATCCATCCAATCCAGCTCCAGCTGGGCGAGCCGTTCTCTAACCTCTTCCGGCTCCGCTGATGGATGGCCTGCGTAGAAATTCAGCTGGCTCTCCATGTACTCCTCCCGCTGCTCAGAGGATGCGGACAGTGCATCTATCAATTCCTCTCTTCGTCCAAGCTCCTCTTCAGCCCGCTTGATCGCAGCAGCCAATTCCTCGCGGATCACCGGTTTGAGCAGATATTCCTTCACTTCATAGCGGATAGCCGCTTTGGCATAAGAGAAATCATCATACCCGCTGACAATTACTATTACAGGCTTCAGATGGAAGTCTTGTACCGACTTGATTAATCCGATCCCATCCATCTCCGGCATACGAATATCTGTAATCAGAAGGTCTATATTCACAGCTTTCAGTATGTCCAGCGCCTCAAAAGCATCGCAAGCCAAGTGAATTTTATAGACATCTTTATATTCCCGCTCAATCATGGCCTGAAGACCGCGGCGGATATTCTTTTCATCATCCACAATCAGGAGCTTTCTCATATAATCTGCGTTCCTCCTCTACCTGATGTTAATAAAGGCAGCTTAACGGTCACTTGGGTATAGCTTCCCCGCTTGCTCTCTATCCTGAGTCCATGTTCATTACCGTACACCATCTGAATCCGCTGATTCACATTTCGCAGCCCGATGCCGCTGCCCTTATTCAGCTCCGTTGTTTCCGCCGTCTCCCGGGGCAATGCATTGAATTCCTCTTCACTCATAATCAGCTTACGATTCAGCTCCTGCAGCTTATCCTCTGCAATTCCGATACCGTTGTCAGTCACCTCAATATAGAAGTAACCCCCGTCTTCAAAAGTATGGATAGCCACAATCAGGCCGTCACTTTTCATCAGAGCGGAATAAACCCCGTGCTTCAAGGCATTCTCCACAATAGGCTGCAGCGACATCTTCAATATTTCGTGATCCCAAAATCTGTCCTCCACCTCAATCTCCAGTTTCAGCTTCTCATCATAACGGATGCTCATAATAGCTATGTAATGCTGAATATGCCCCATTTCATCTCTCAGCTGCACCCGGTCACCTGTCCATCTGAGATTGTAACGCATCATACTGCCCAGGGAAGTGAGCGCATCCGATACGGTATATTGCCCCTCAACCTCTGCAAGCATCTTCAAATTTTCCAAGGTGTTGTATAAAAAATGGGCATCAATCTGATTGTGCAACGCCTGGAGCTCGGCTTCTTTCGTGGCTGCGCTGCGCTTCACCGCATCAGCGATCATTCCATTGATCGTATTCAGCATCTGCCGGAAATGGTGGGCCAGCTCTCCGATCTCATCGCCGCCTTTGACATCAATATCTACGCCAAAGTCACCGCCGCGCACTTGTTTCATGGAGTCCCGCAGAATATTCAGTTTGTTCAGTATGATGGACTGCATGAAGAAGGTTGTAATTGCCAGAAGCATCAGCAGGATTAGAATGACCACAATAACGGTGTTTCGGGTTTGATCTATCTTGGAATATGTAGTGTGTAATGAAATCACATTGATAAGCTCTGCATTGATTTTATCGATATGTTCCACGAGGTATAGGAAATCCTCCCCTTTGTGGGAGAGCAGCAATGATGACTTGCCTGCTTGCTTGTAGTTGGCGACGGCCTGCTGAATATCAGCTTCATCCAATCCCGGTAGCGGGTCTGTGCTGTTGGCATGCAGGTTGCCCTGCTGATCAAGTATGTAGAACCGGGAGTCCCGGTCACTGCTGTTGTTATAAGCTTTTTTGAAGAAATTCCCGATGGGCATATCGACTTTGACGATTCCAAGATGCTGGAAAAGATTCTGGCTGTTCATTTGATTAACTCCCGCCATCAAGGAGACTATAGAGCTTGAGCTTGGGTTCACAGCATCGTTGCTGTCCTGTAATATTGCATCTTCAGGTTGAATCTCCCATAGATCGTTTCTAGTTTGATTCATCATTTTAGTATAAAATGGCTTGTCCTTAATCCTTTCTTCATGATAAATGATCGGCCAGAGCTCACTAATCCATGGATTGTTCACGAAAAAGTGAATATTTGCGATATCCGAATTATTGAACAACACGGTTTGTAAATAGGTGAAGGAGTATTCCTGAAACCGCTTGATATCGTTCAACCCGGGCTCCGATTCAACGGTTACATACTCCCTCAGCTGCCGATCCGAAACCAGTAATCCGATTGACTGCTCCATGACTCCGATTTTGCTCATAATCTCTTGTTTCTCATTATCGGTCTGGTAACGGTTCTCCTTGATGATGTCTTTGATCGTATTCTGATAGAACCCGGTAAACAAATAGTTGGAAATTACAATAACCGGAACCAGAATAATCACGATATAAGCCCCAATCAGCTTGATTTGAATGGATAGATCCGCAAGCCACCTTTTAAGCTTCTCTGCTGTGCTCCTAACCCTGGCCATCTCCTGCCCCTTTTCTTCCAACCGCTTCTGTTATCTCAATTATATTTCATCATGTTTGAATTCATAAGGCAGCAAATTTCAGTAAGGGTTGCAGAATTTTAGTTATATTCGTTTAATGCTGGCACCAATCACGGCTCTTTCCTTCCCCACCTGTAAAAAACGCAACGTTTCCTGCAGATTTAACGCCTAGCTGTTCATTAGGAGCATTTCCGCTAACATGCGCGGTGCTGTCATCCACTTATAACCTTTAACTGAGTAGCTTGATTGCCCCGAACAAAGCAAGATCTGCGTTATCTGATTGTCGCGCCAGCCGTAATCGTTTTATCATAGTTGTATTTCATTTCTTCGCCCAGATATTCTTCTGCCTCTGAATGGTTGTTAAAATATACTAATTAACATTTCTATATATTGGAATATATGATTCAATATATAAGTAAAATGAATTATTTTCCATTAATATATTATAAGAAATTAGGAGGAGTTTTCATGAGGTTAAAATCATTTGTTTCTGGCGTTTTAATGGTAACGATTTTATCTTTTGGTCCAAACGCATCTGCTGCTTCAGAACAATCAGTTTATGAAGGGGTTGCCTACAGTAAAGTTGATTTAAGTGAGGTTGGAAGCTTATCTAAGATTGCACTCATCCAAGAGAAAGAAAAGTTATCTGTAAGCTTCGAGCTAAACGGTAAAGAATACGATATTGATGCCGTAAGCTTCGGGAAGGATGAAAATGGAAGGAAATATGCTACAACTGAAACTGCAGATGGTGTTTCTTTTAACCTTCTCGAATCTAATGGTTCTGTTACAGGTGTAATTTCAAATACAAAAATATCACCAATTAATCAAACAGTTGAAGAAAGTTTTGGTTTTGTTATTTCTAAAAGTGTGAGCCAAGCGGAACTGGAACAAACAATACAACAAGCACAAATCGAAAACAGCGAAATTCTAGAATCATCCGTACAGAGTATTCATACATTGCCAGCAAAGAAGTCTTTTAGCGACTCTCGTCTTCTAGCGAGTGATCTTCATGTTTTAGCAAGCGGGACTAGCATTCCTTTCTTACTACCTAGCGGAATGTCGGAAGGATGGGTTTTCTCTACACATACAACGCAACAATACTTTAGAGTGAGTAACCTACGTTATAATATCGCTTACAACTGGCCTTCTGATGGCGTTTCGTTATGGTATGACTATATGAACAGTACTCAAGCATATCATTCACCAGCATGGCCTGCAGCCGGTCAAACGAGCGTTAGTGGACAATGGGATATTGATGCGACTAAAGGTAAATTTGTAGCTCAAACTTCCGTGACAGCCCTTGTAAAAAATGTACCTTTGGGCTATACGGTTTATGATACAGTTGATGTTGGTAACTAATCACTCTTAGAAAATCCCAAATTAACCCCCTTTGTATTAGGTCAACTAGAAATTACTAGTGGGCCTTTTTTTATATCCGTTTTGAATAATTTCACTGAATGAGGTTCCAATCCACTGCGACGAGCGCCCTATTGGGAGATGACATGAGCGTTTAGGGGAGAACTTATCCTCGGACATAGTGTTTTACGGCAGAAGAAAAGAGTGAAGGAAATCCCGATAAAATAACCGTAATTCCTTGTTTCAAGAAATCACACCATCACGTGTACGGCTATAATTATAAGAGGGGGAATCTTCACTCTTTAATTGAATCCAATTACCTCCATTTTAGTGGAGGTTTAATAGCGTGTTTTTTAAGTATTCCTAATGGATACGATCGGCTTTCGTTAGAGAACTTTCGATAGCAGCACAATACCAATTACAAGAAAGATAAACCCTCCCAATCGATAAAAAATCAAAGAGCCAGCACTTGGTTCAACCTCTCCTTCAAACCTCCACCAGTTTGACATATACCATGAACTTCGCGGGCTAATAAGAGCTACAATCCCCAACACTGTGAATACAACTATGAAAATCCACATTATACACCTCCATAATTATATATATATTCCCATATTTCCCTGGTTATTTATATTGTAACGTAAAAGAATTAATTTTGTATGTTTCTGTTTCATGTAACTGATCCTTTTCCATAATTCCCGCCGTTTGTTCCTTCAAGTGAACTGGTAAACCTCCACCTTAAGGCATTAACCCCCTGGTAAACGTCTGTACACTTTCCTTAATGAATGCCTCAAGTGAGATTGTGCCAATGTCCAGATTGTTGGCGAAAACCCCGTAATTCATCGAGATGAAGGAATAGGCCTGAATCTCCGGATTGACATCGGTCAGCTTCCCCTTGCCGGCCATCACCGTGAAATAATTCGTCAAAATACTTATAAATTGTCTGGGATGCTTCAATGTTCTTTCCCTGAACCCCGGTAAATTATCCGCTTCTTTCACGCTGATCATAATCATTTTGCGGTTGCGGTTCATAATTTCATGGTAGGTCCGGCTGATCAGCAGCAAGTCTGTCTGTAAATCCCAGATCAGTTTCTCTTCAAACAGCCTGGTCATTTCTTCAGCATAATGAAAGCGGTCAAAGGCAGCTTCGAGCAGGTTCTGTTTACTTCCAAAGTGGCGAAACAATGTTTTCTCACTGAATCCGGCTGCGGCAGCTATTTCCAGGGTAGTTACCCCTTTATAACCCTTGCTTGCGATTAAATCGATTGCTGCGAGCAGCAATTTGTCACTGTTGCTTATACTGCTGTCAACGCTCACTTAGTCCACCTCCGCTTTGTATTTTAGCACTGCGCCCGAATTGAAGGAAGTAGAGCAAGACTATTACAGCAACCAATAACGCAAGCGCAACGAAAATATTGCTGTACACGAAAGCCGTGCTATTGTGCGGGAACGGGTTTAGATGAATAGCAGTTGTACCCATATCAAGGATTTTCCCGAAGACAGCGGCAGAGACAGCCCCGGCAATGAAATTAAACATGGACAAGAGGCCCATCCCAATCCCGATCTGCTCCTTCGGCAGCGTCCGTGAAACGGTGTTCGTCAAAGCAATCTGCATCAACGATTGACCGAGAACACTGAAGATAAGGAAGACCGAAATAAATACCGGTGACATCCCCACGACGAAAGACAAGCATAAGAAACCAAAGATAAGAATGCTGGCCGCTGTATATAGCAGATACGGATTGCCTTTCTCATCCGCCAGCTTGCCCCCTTTGCGTCCCATAAATGCAGTTACAAGGGCTGACGGCAGCATAATGATCCCCGTAACGGCCGGTGAGAGCTGGTTCACCTGGGATAGCAGCTGAGGTGTAGTGAACGGAGTCCCGAAGCCTATAGCCGCCATTACAAAGTATATTGCTAAACCGAAGGTAAACGGTCTGTTGCGGAACACAGCAGGTTTGATGAAGGGATCAGCAGCATAACGGATACGCACCATGAACAGGATCAGCATAACAACTCCTGTCACAGCATACCCCCTCCCTCCGTTAGTCAACGCGAGCAATAAGGCAGCAATGGTTCCTGCCAAAAGAACTCCGCCGATGAAGTCGATTGTGCTGTCTTTCCCTTTCTCGTCATCCAGATATTTGCGGTAAAACGGCAGCGTAAACAGCGACAGCAGGGGAATCACAAACAGCACCTGCCAGTTCCAGGCGGTGGACACGAAGCCGGCAATAATCGGGCCCAAGGCCGCGCCAAGAGAAGTCCCGATTACGTTAGTGCCTAACATCCGGCCGCGTTTCTCAGGCGCAAAGTAACGAATGGGGATGATCATGGCCAGCGCAGGAATGACCGATGCTCCAACAGCCTGCAGAATTCGGGCGGCGATCATCATCCAATACTCGGTAGCCAGAAGCCCCACTATGGAGCCGGCAGCCAAAAATAACAGGCCGAACGTCAGCAGATTCTTCAAGCTGTATTTGTCCGTCAATTTGCCGAAGGTCACTGTGCCAATGGCGTATACGATCAGATAACCGGTCACGATCCAGCTCACCTGCGATGGTGAAAGCTGAAACTGTCTGCTGATCACCGGAAGAACCACATTGAACATTGTTCCATTCATCACGGAGATGATCAGTGTAAAGACAAGAATACGCATTAATGGCGCGCCATGATTCGCCTGCATAGTATTCTTTAATTGAACATTGTCGTCCATTGCATTCATTCACCTCGTTTCTATTCTTACTAATGACTGTCAGTACTTACTGACATTTAAATAGATAATAGCTTACTTTTTTATAAACTGTCAACGGATAGCGGCTAATTCAAGAATATCAACTTAAAAAGGCATACGATAGAATCATCGCATGCCTTCGCACAGTAACTGTTATTCTGCCGGTACAGCAGACACCTGTTCACTTGTGACAGGCCTTCTGGATGGCAGTTTTAATAGAAGAGAAACCAGGAATCCCAGGAAAATAATTGACCCCAAGATCCCGAAGGAAAGCGGGTAGTTCTCCGTCTTTAATAATTTCAGGGCTAACAAAGGGCCCGTGCTGGCGCCTAAGAATAGAATAAAGGCGTTGAATGAAATTGCCGATCCGCGCGCACTTCCGCCCAGTTGGCTGACGATTGATATGACCACGGGAGTTACCAGGGCAATCCCCGCCACAAACATAACGCTCATCAGGACGATAACCGGCAGGCCCGGGTTCAAGCCTAAGGCAAGCAGCCCTGCTGAAGCTAAAGCTAATCCGCCCCGCAGAACAGCAGCCATCCCCAGTCTTTGGGCAATTCTTCCCGAGAAAGGTGACAACAGCATTCCCGCGATTCCCGCTGCACGAATCGAAAGGATTGCCTGTGCGGAGAGGCCAAACTTGGCTGAGCTTAGGTAACTTCCTAATACGGTATACATCCCGACCAAGGATAACAGCAGCACGAAGGTTATGGCAAAAGCCAGCAGCAGCTGTGTTTGTTTGAGCAGCCCGGCCATCTGTTTGAACTTTAGCAGCACATTTTCTTTCGGGCGGTGCAATTCATCCTTCGGGAGAAAACGAATGACAATGACTGCCGTAATCCCGTACACTACTCCCAGAATAAAGAAAATTTCGTGCCAGCCCCAATATTCGTTAACCAGCCCGCTAAACACCTGGCCTACGATCCCTGCCATCAACAGTCCGGAGCTTATAAATCCGAGAGCTGTGAGTCTTTTATGGGGAGGGAACATTTCCCCCGCATACACGAGTGAAATCGGCGCAAATGCAGCGGCAATAAGCCCTTGGGCCCCTCTGAGAACAATAAGCCCGTAGAAGCTATCCACAAATCCGATCGCAACGGTGACTAAAGTTAACCCGATAATACTTGCCGCCAGGAATATTTTACGTCCGTATCTGTCAGAGAACGGCCCGTAGAGCAGACAACCGAGAGCATAACAAAGTGAGAACGAACTCCCAATCCATGCTGCCTCACCCGGGCTGATCTGAAAGGCCTGCGTAAATACATCAGCCAAAGGAATTGTGATATACATGCTGGTTAAGATGACCAATCCGCACCAGAATAAAATGACTGTCATTAAAGAGTAGCTTGGATTGCCGCTCTGCTTGCTTATCGTCTGATTCATGAAATAAAGCTCCCCCGGTTTAATAAGATTTTTTTAATTTGCAGCAGCAGCAATTCCATTCATCACATGGATCAACAGATCGTTGATGTAATCCTCATCCGGGATTTTTTTATAGATCAGAATCTGAAAGTAAATGGGACCATAGAGCAGATCCAGGACGACATCCAGGTTAACCGCCGACTTCACTTCACCTTTATCGATGGCTGCCTGGAGCGCCTGTTTGGCTGTATTTCTCTTGATGATTAAGAATAGGGTGTAAAAGTCTTTGGCAATCTCATCATTCTCCGTAACGATGGTTAAGGTGGACTTCCCGATCGGGCTGTTCAGAATACGCGCCAAAGCTTCAAGCTGCTGCCTGAAGTTATCCTGAATCGGTTTATCGGCGTCAAAATCAAACTCGGATTCCGCGGTCATGAGAAACGCATCCAGTACAAGACGCGCTTTATTGTTCCACCATCTGTAAATGGTTGATTTGCCTACTCCGGCCTGTGACGCCACCGCCTCAATGGTTAAAGAGGAATAACTGTTTGCAGCGAGCATCTCAATCGTCGCCTCCAGAATCCCCTGTTTACTGCGGGCTTCTTTGTGTTTCACATGAATGTTTATGTCCGTGTTCAATTGTTTCACCCCCTGAATCGCAACTAATGCACACAAACAAACGAAACGATACGTTTCGTTAAATTATCTTATAAAAATTCATAATTGTAAATTTAAAATAATTATTTTCAGAAAACAAGTATATGTGAGCTCATTCCACAAGCTTATGTGTGTGAGGAGTAGATTAGCCGGCTGAGTGCAAACGAAAGTGTCCTCCCGCAGAGCTATGCGGACTCAGGGGACCTTATTTCGCGGAAAAACCAGTTTTTCTGCCTGTTGCGGACTCAGGAGCCGTTATATTGTTCGCTCGGGCTTAAAATGAGGGGAGTCGGGTCCGATAAGTGCATCTGAGTCCGCATAGCCTGCAAAAAGGCCTGATTTGGTCAAATAACGGCTCTCCAGTCCGCAAAGGTGCTGCCGCTGATGGACCGCAGGAGTGTGACGGGTGCCATACACAAAAAGAGATGCCCCGGCCAGCCATGCAACGGCTCCGAGGACATCTCTGATTACTCTGGTTACTCTATTAAGCTACACCGGTTAAATTCTGTTCTGCGGCAGCAGGAATATTATATCCACTTATCTGCCGGCTTCCTCCTCAATCCAGACGGACATTTCACCAACTCCGCGGTTAGCCCAGGCAAAGTAAGGGATGAATTTCAGCTGCACCTCCCGGCCGGTCCAGGAGGCTCCGCTGCTGTACAATCCCTCCGCTGCCCACTCCCCTTCCGGCTGTGCCCTGATCCCCGGGACGCTCAGAGTCTGAATGCCCTCCGGAAATCCCGGTTCTTCGGCCAGAGTATAGGCTTGCCCGGCCGGCATCCGCAGCTGGTACAGCCGCTTTCCGTTATCCGCCTCCTCCAGACAATAGACGAACGGGCCGCGCTGCAGGGCGACTTTGGAGAAAATCTGGCGGATATGCGGATGTCCCTTCATCCGGCGCACCGGCATTGCGAAGCACACCTCAATGGCATCGCCGGGCGCCCAGCTGCGGCTGAGATGAATATACCCGTCAGCACTTCCGCCGCTGTATGTACGGGCCTGGCCTTTTATGGATACTATCGCCTCATTGCTCCACTCCGGCATGCGCAGGGCGATCGTGAATTCCCGCTCCTGCTCCGGATCGACCACAAAGCGGACCTTGCCATCCGTGCCGTAACTGGAATGCTGTTCGAGCCTTAACGGCAACCCGTTCACCACCGTTTCCAGCTCCCCGCCGATATAGAGCTCCACGTATAAGGTATCACCTTGCGCAGAATACATGTAATCTCCAAGCGAAGCCAGCAGACGTGCGACATTGGGCGGGCAGCAGGCGCAGGTGAACCAGCCTTGGCGCTCTGCTTTTACGTGCTTATAATTCTTGTTCTTGCCCAGGACCTCCGGATAAACCTCCAGCGGATTCACATAGAAGAACTTGGTTCCATCGAGCGACATGCCGCTGATTACGGTATTGTAGAGGGCTCTCTCCAGCACATCCGCATATTTGCGGTGATGATCCAGGGCCAGCATACGCCGGGCAAAAAAGATCAGCCCTACAGAAGCGCAGGTCTCGGCATAAGCCAGATCAGGCGGTAAATCATAATCGGCCGTGAAGGATTCCCCTTGTTCCATGGACCCGATGCTGCCTGTAATGTACATCCGTCTATTCACGATGTTATCCCACAGCTTCCGGCAGGCGGCAAGCAGACCCGCATCCTTCGTTTCCAGTGCGATATCAGCCATCGCTGTACACATATACACCAGGCGAACCGCATGTCCCTCTGCAGTGGCCTGCTCCCTGACCGGCACATGGGATTGGTTGTAGAGGGGATCATGCACCATGTCGAGTTCCGGGAAATGCAAGGTACGGCCGCGCCGCTCCCATTCCTCTTCGAAATAATACGGCTGCTGCCCCCGCTGCTCCAGGAAATAACGCCCCAGCTCCAGATACTTCTTCTCCCCTGTAGCATGGAATAATTTCACGAGTGCCAGCTCGATCTCCTGATGCCCGTCATACCCGTGCAGCTTGCCGGGTTCGGTTCCGAATACGGAAGCTATGTAATCGGCATAGCGGCTGACCGCATCCAGCAGCTTTCTTTTCCCCGTGGCCCGGTAGTAGGCTGTTGCCGCTTCAATCAGATGTCCGGCGCAATATAATTCATGGCATTCTGCCAGATTGCTCCACTCCTGTCCCGGTTCCTTCAGCAGAAAGTAGGTGTTCAGATAACCATCTGCCCGCTGAGCGGCAATCAGGAGTTCAATCACCTCATCGGCAATGTCCTCAAGCGCGGAATCCCGCTGGGTCTCCAGCAGATAAGCAACCGCTTCGAGCCATTTGCCGACATCGCTGTCCTGAAAAACCATTCCGTTGAACCCGCCCTCCTCCCGTCCGGCAGCAATCTTGAAATTGCGGATCGCATGGCTGGGGACAGCCCCCTCAATACGGTCATTCAGCGCTTCCCACTGATAAGGAACCATAACTTCGCGGACCAGACGGATATATTCGGACCAGAATACATCTTGGATCTGAACCTTGCCGGATGCGGCTGTGGTAATTTCATTCATTATATGGAACGCTCCTCTCATCTCTGTTACAGAAATTTTACTTTCCTGTACGCAGCTACCCCTTGACTCCGCCAACCGTTAACCCCTCCATGAAGAAACGCTGGAAGAACAGGAACAGGATTAATATAGGCAGAATAGCCAATACGGCTCCTGCGATTAAGGCTTCATAATTATTGCCAAGCGGGGATACGAAGGAAGCCAGGCCGATGGGCAATGTGAATTGCTCTGTTGTCCGCAGCACAATTAACGGCCACAGGAAGTTGTTCCAGCTGTTCATCGCCTGCAGGATGGTAATGGCTCCGAAAGCCGGGGCCATCAGCGGCACCATAATTTTGAAGAATATCCCGTATTCCGAGCATCCGTCGATTCTGCCGGCATCCATGAAGTCTTTGGGCAATCCAAGCGCGAACTGGCGGAAGAAGAAGATCGGCAGCGGCGAGACAATGAAGGGCAGGATCACCCCCCAGATTGTATTGATCAGCTTCAGGGAAGTCATCAATTTATAGAGCGGCAGCAGAATAATCTCCACGGGAATCATCATAACGACAAGGACCAGTGTGAAGATCAGATTCCGGCCCTTGAAGCGGTACATCCCCAGACCGTATCCGACCATCGACGAAAAGAGCAGACTAAGCAGAGTAAACAACGTGGTGATCAGCAGACTGTTCTTATACCAGCCAAAATAGTTGCCGGCTGCACCAATGCCCGAGAATATGCTCTGATAATTATCCAGACTCATCAGATTGAAATCGAGCCGGACGTTGAGGCCGTAACGGAACAATTCCGTAGCCGGCTTAAGTGAGGCCAGAAACAAGGCATACAGCGGAAATAACATCAGCACTGCCAGTATAACGAACAATAGCATCAGTACCGCGGAGGACAGGCTAAACTTGGATTTTAGTTGAGGCTGCATCGTCTAGTCCTCCTTCTTGAACATACCGGTAAGTGTTAATTGCAGCAGGCTGACCACTAAAGTGATTCCAAGCAGGACGATGCCGATGGCGGAACCCAAACCAAGATTGAAATATTGAAAGCCCTGCTGATAGATATAACCGACTATAGTAAGGCCGATATTCTGTGGTGAAGGTTTGCCTGCCCACAACATGTAACTCTCTGTAAACATCGCATAACCGCCGTATATCGTGATCGTCACGACGTAGATCGTGATCGGCTTCAGCAGAGGAACAGTGATTCTGATCAATTTGCGGAAGGCGCCAGCCCCGTCGATTTCTGCCGCTTCATACAGCTCGCCGGGAATGCTCTGCAGGGCGGACAGGAAATACAAGACATTAATCCCGATCCATCTCCACCCGGCCAGTACAAGCAGGGCAAACATCCCCAAGCTGGAGCTGTAGAGCCAGCGCTGGCTGGAGATCCCGAACAGATGCAGAATGGTATTCATCAGGGCTCCATCAAGCTCCCCGAAGATCAGGCGGAAGACGACACCCGCTACAACAACCGAAGTCAGAGCTGGAATAAACAAGGTGGAACGAAAAAAATTGCTCCACGGCATCTTTTTCGAGTTCAGCAGTACCGCCAGCATCATCGGCACGGGAATTAGCAGCAGTAAGGTCAAGAGGGTATATCGGCTGCTGTTAAACAACGCGGCGCCAAAATCCTCATTCCACAAGCCTCTATAGTTGTCGACTCCTACAAATGACACTTCTCCCGGCAGAACCTCCTGGAAGCTCATCACCACGGCATTGATCAGCGGATAGGCAAAGAAGACGGCGAAAGACAATAGAAACGGCAAAACAAACACATAGGGTGCTATTTTTTGAGAATTTCCCAGGCGGGCTTTCTTAATAGGTATGGGGGGCAACTCTCTTTCAATCTGCATAGCCAAACCTCCACTCTCTGCTGGTAAGCATACTCATGAATCCATGCCTTAAAGGGGGAGATACATCTCCCCCTCTCCGTCCCATTCCAGGAAGACAAACCGCTTATTTCAGACTGTCCTGCACATCCTTCAGTACCTGTGCCGGGTCTTTCATGTCGATGAAGATCTGCGGAATCGCTTTATTGCGGATGGCATCGAATACTTCCGGTGACTTCTCACGGATATGAACCGGAGCGATTTCATCCTTGACGCTGAGCAGGGTGTCGAAGATATCCGTACCGAAGTAATCGGTGAATTTATTCGACTCCTTCATGGCCGGATCACTCCATACATCCGTACGGATCGGGTCAAAGCCGAGCTGCTTCCAGATTTGCAGATTCCCTTCCTTGGACAGCTTGGCATAAGCCAGGAATTCCTTGATCAGCTCAGAATTCTTCGCCTGATTGGTGATGGAGGTCGCTGTTCCGCCCATTCCTGCTGAACGGTTGCCGCCTTCTTCCCAGGCCGGCATTGGACGGATAATGACTTTTCCTTTGAGATCAGGGATATGGTCTGTGAACCGGTTCATGAACCAGAAAGGCATGAAGACGGATGCCGCGCTGCCTGAATCCATATAGCCGAAATATTCTTCGGTATCATGGCCTGCGCCCGGAGCAACAGCTGCAACTCCTTCCTTCACCAGCTGCTGGAAGAATTGCATCGTCTTCACATTGACGGGTGTATCCACGGTAACATTGCCGTCCTGATCCACCTGATCCGAGCCCTGCTGGCTGATCGCCGGCCACCACGACCAGTTGCCGTTGCCTTCAAAGGTAATCATCGGCTTGCCTGTCTTCTCCAGCATTTGCTTGCCTGCGGTTTCGAAATCAGCCCAGGTCTTGATGGTGTCGGGATTAATGCCTGCCTGATCCAGCATTTCCTTGTTGTAATACATTACAGTCGCGCCTACATGGTAGTCGATTCCATAGTAGGTATCCTCTTTGCTGTAGATTTCCACTCTGGATTTCACAATGCTGCCCAGCTCCGGTTCAACAATATCATTCAAGGAGACCAGCTGCGGGGTTCCCTTCATGAAATTCGGGAACTTGCTCTGCTCGATATCCACCAGATCAGGGGCGCCTACACCGGACTGCAGCGCGACCAGCAGCTTGGTATGCATATCATCATATGGAATAGTGGTTGCCTCAAGGGCAATCTCCTGGTCCGGATGGCTCTCATTCCAGCTTGCCGCCATACTCTCATAGAACTTCTGATGCGCATCCACAAAGGTCCAGAACACCACCTTTTGCGCCCCGGCCGCCGGTGTTGCTTCACTGCCTTCCGCCGGTTTGCTTCCATTGTTCTGCGCCGGTGCGTTAGCGGGGGATGTCTCTGTATTCCCGTTACCTCCGCAGCCGCTGAGCCCCATAGCCACAATCAGCAGTAATACGGTCATACCCAGAAATGCTTTTTTCATTCAGCTTCCTCCTTGAATGATATTTACCAAGCCCTTTCCTTTCATCCTTCCAACTTAGAAGAAAGCGCTTTATTTATAATAATACATGTTGTATCATGAGAAAAAACGGTGATTTCCAACCTGAATTTTAATCATTTCAACCTACTGGAGGCTTAGCTAATGCTCTCACCGATTCTCCATTTCATTTCCCCGCCGATTCCTTACTTCGTAGATTGCGGCCATGCCACTTATACGGCTGGTGAACATCATATCAACCGCAACTGCATCGGGGTATTCGATCTGATCGTTGTGCTGAAGGGGACCCTATCGGTCGGTGAGGACGGGAAGGAGTGGCAGCTGAAGGAGGGCGAGATTCTCATTCTCCGTCCGGACGGGCATCATTACGGCAGCTCTCCCTGCACCGGGGATACGAAGATTATCTGGATTCATTTCCAAACCTTTGGAAGCTGGAAGGAATGTGCAGACATGGATGAATGTCTGGACAACCAGAGTGCCTTAATTGAGAGTCATAAGCAGAAGGCCTACCTCAATCATGCCGACGTCTGTTCCATATACATCCCCAAGCATATGAAGATTACAAGCAAAGCAATGGAGGTGCTGGACCTGTTCTTCGAGCAGGAGCATGAACCGCAATCCCTGCGGAACTGGAAACGCCAGGCTTCCTTTCAGTCCTTCCTCCAGCATCTGGACCGCGACCTCGCCTCCCCCTCTGATGCTACCGCCATCCAGCTTGCCGAGCGGATTGAGCTCTACATCCGCCGCAACTATACCCGGGACATTAACAATCCGCTGCTGCAGAAGGAATTGAACTACCACTCCAATTATCTGGCCAAAAGCATGCTGAAAGCCTACGGCATGACACCTATGGCTTACCTCCAGAACTACCGTGTCGAGCAATCGAAACGTCTGCTGCTGCAGACCTCCTGGTCTGTGACCCGGATTGCCGAGGAGGTCGGCTTTCATCATGTCTCCCATTTCTCCTCCTGCTTCTCGAAGAAAGAAGGCCTGTCCCCGTCGGACTTCCGCAGCAGGTTTATCCGGAAACGCTGAGTGTGCACAGCCGGATCACATTCCAGGACAGTCGCTCCGTCCGCTTCATAAACAACAAAGAGGGAGTCCCCTATCTCACGGGTTCTCCCTCTTTGCGATATGCACTTCTCCTGGAAGCCTTCCGGAGGTCAGCTTACAGGCACTTCAGGTGTCACCGGTGCTTCAGGTGTCACCGGTGCTTCAGGTGTCACAGGAACCTCCGGTGCACCTGGATCAGGAGCACTGCTATCCGGCAGCGGAGTGACTTCGCCTTCAGGATGCTGTCCATCCGTTTCTTCAAGCGGCGGTTGGGCAAGCCCGGAATCCGGCTGCAGCGCATCTGGCTCCTCCAAGGAATCGGAAGCCGACAGCGCCGGCATCGCCCCGCCGAAGAGCGCGGTAATCTCGGAAGCACTGAGGGCACGGTTAAAGATTATGAAATCATCGACAGCGCCGTTCAGATTAGGATCACCGTATTGCGATCTGCCGATATAATTCTGCGAGGTATTGCCCAGGCTGGAAGGCTTCAGTGTCATGCCCGTGTTGACGGCAACCTGCACGCCGTCCAGGTAGAGACGGCCTGTCGTGCCGGACAGGGTCACAACCACATGCTTCCATGCTCCGGTGGCCAGCGGTGCAGCTGCCGAAAGCTGCTGCTCTGTGCTATTGCCGCCGGTGGTAATGGCAAAGCGCATCCCCCCGCCGCCAATCTGGGGCGCCAGGAACATATTAGCGGTTGTTCCTGTGCCAAAATCAAAGATTCTCGCCCAGTCACTATTGGCTGTAATCTTGACCCAGGCGGAGATCGTAAAGTCGTTCAGCTGACTGACCACGCCTGCCGGAAGTGAGGCATAAGCGCTGGTCCCGCTGAGATTCAGCGCATTGCCTGCACCTGTGCGGCCGGTAACCCAAGTGGAGGTTCCGGTCAGTGCCGCATGGTTCAAGCCGTAAGAGGAATCCGTAACCGTTGTTCCGGAGGACTGGTTCATGTTGTAGTTGACAACGATGGAGGAGACCGGGGTAGCGGTTCCCTGCTGGATCTTCACTTCATAGGAAGACCCCGTGCCGATATTCAGGCTGGCGGTTGCAGTCTGCCCGTTCACCGCAGTGAAGCTGCCGGAAGCTACATTGTTCACCGTTACGTTATAAGTTCCGGGGGCAAATCCGTTAAAGGCCACCTTCGTAACATGTGCGGTACCCGGTGTTGCATTACTGAGTGTGAAGCTGGCACTGGTCTTCGCCTTGGCGACGGTTGCCAGATTGTATTTGTCCCGCTCCAGGCTCATGCCCCATTTCTCAGTAATCAGATTCAGGCGCTGATATACACCGTCCTTAGGTGTAACGATGTAATTCCCGCTGCTCTCCGTGACCTCGCAGC
Source organism: Paenibacillus sp. IHB B 3415 (assembly GCF_000802655.2). NCBI lineage: Bacteria > Bacillati > Bacillota > Bacilli > Caryophanales > Paenibacillaceae > Paenibacillus > Paenibacillus sp. IHB B 3415. The sequence continues at coordinate 23,660 of NZ_JUEI01000068.1, forward strand.
CGTAGCCGTACAGGCCGAAGATCGGATCAACTGCCACATCGGAGCTCAGCAGCTTGATCGCGCCGAACAGGCCGAGATCCGCTTCGCCGGACATGCCGCGCCAGCCATTGAACAGCGGCCCGCCGTCAAGGCCAAGTGCGCCGTTATTGCCCTTCATCGCCTGATACGTCCAGGATACGGCGCCGATATCCGCCGGATCGGAGCTGATCTGCCCGGAGTTGATCGCGGTCAGATTCGCGAGCTTGGCGGCATAGGTTAAGCGCTGCTCTACTTCCGGAGTGGCGGAATTATTACGCACCCAGTCATCCATTGCCGTTCCGGCAAGCGCTGCCGTGTATTGGAACTGCCACCATGGCTCCCCGTTGATCGTTACCGGATCGGAGTAGAAATACCAGACCGGCATTTTTCCACGGACGGCACGGGTTTTGGTGTTGATTTTACTCTTGATCGTATTGTTGTTGTTCATCTTCGCCAGCATATACACGGCTTCTTCGCCCGTATTGTCATAGTTGTATTCGGAGCCGTAAGGGTATGCGGTACTGGCGAAATTGTTGTATTTCGTGTTCATTTTCGCAATGATATCATTGGCCTGGGCAGTATAGCCCTCTGCCTGCAGAGCCTTGATGATCTCCGGAGTAGTCACCTCTCCCATTAGGCCGGTATTCCAGTTGTAAGCTACAGGACCGTCATAGAGCGCTTTCATAATGTTATACGCCCGCAGCAGATAAGTATTGCTGGGCTGCGCATAGGTGATCAGGCCGGGGTACAGCTTGGAAATCTTGTACATGCTGAAATACGTATTGTAGATATGCGGGTAAGCGTACCCCCGGTAGGTCGGAGTAGTGTTCGGCGCGGCCATGAGGAAGTCAGGCACCAGGTAATCGGTATGATGGCCGGCCATCAGGTTCGTCCAGATCGTGGTCTCCAGATACTGGTCGAGTGCGGTAATTTCTGAGGTTACAGGCTTCTGGACGTTCTTCTCGGCGAGGAATTGGGCATGTGTATATCCCCAGTCATCCCCCCAGCCCCAGTACCCGGCAAAATTATTGCGTTTGCTATTGGTCTGCATCATCCAGTCATCGAACGCCTTGTCCCGGATATCTCCAGGCACGTTCCACTGCTGATTGTTCACCATGAAGGTGGCATGGCGCTGGAGTGCCGTATCTACCGGCTCAATAGCATAGAACTGCAGGGTCGTCTTTTCTCCGCTGCCGTAATTGACAGTGATGTTGTTGGGGCCGAGATGATTCATCTGCAGGGAGTACAGCTTGTGGTCGCCTGCTGTTGTGCCAAGGGAGGCTACCGTCGTTTCAGACGGATATTGCGCGGTTACGGAAGTGATGGTCTTGGAAGTGCGGAGGTCAAACTTGGCTGTCTGATTGGTTGGCACGACCAGGCTGGGAACTACAGTGGTATCGATCAGCCCCTCCGAGTACAGCCGGTCCTTGGTGGCCTGCTCACTGGCGGATTTGAAGAATTTGAAGGCATAGGTTTTGCTTGCTCCCGGCGCAAGTGTCAGACTGCTGTTCGGCAGGTAGCCGCGCCCCGTACTCTTGATCACATTGGAGTGGATGTAGTAGACCGAGAGGCCTTCCACCCAGCCCCCCTGATCGCCCGCCCATTTGCTGCCCGCATGATCCTGGATGCGCCAGTTATCCATATACTCGAAGCCTGCACCGGTGGTTGCATCCGGCACCAGCAGGAGCGAAGGCCCGATGCCGCTGGGGCGCTGCGCGGTTACATAGGAGCTGTTATTGCCGATGAAGGATTGGGTAACCACCCTGGTTTCATAGATCTGCTCATTGCTTCCGCCGGTCCAGAATTCGTTGAAGGGCAGCGGCAGGCCGAAGTCGCCGATCTCCAGTGTTTGTGTACTGGTGTTGGTCACTTGAATCTGCCAGAGCAAGTAATCGTTCACAAGAGAATAGCTTTCATTCACCCGGAAATTACGGATACCCTCGGCATTCGCGGAATTCTGATATATGATATTGACCGTACTGCCGGTCTGGCTCTGCGTACGCCCATCCGCGGATTTATTGGTTAAAGCCTTGGTCCAGGCGCCGTTGTTCAGCCGGTAAGTGAACATCAGCTCTCCCAGCCACTGGTGGTCTGCCGTATTCTGGTTGGGGGCATTGGTTGCATTCATGACATAGTTTGTGGGGAAGTTATCTCCGGTCAGCTTCAGGCTGGTAATGTCGCCGTTGGTACCGGTACTGACCTGAAAATTGCTGTTCGACAGATCATAAGCAAAGGCGGGCTGGGCAAACCACAGTAAACTTAAGGCTGCTGTGGTGAATACGGCGCTTAGCAGCGTCTTTTTCACGAATGGGGATTTCATTCTTCCCGGCATTGCGGTTCCTCCTTGAAAAGCGGAATGTACAGTATGTCTCTTCCTCCACTTTACTGGAATTCCTCTATGAATCTTCGAATCTGTGCGCTGCTCCTCCCCTCCCGGCCAGGTCCTGCACCCATTGTTGTATTTCAAAATTATAGTAATTCACCTACAATAATACATGCTATCCGGCGAAAAAAAATCGTGAATTCCAACCTCATTTTTAACCATTTCAACCTGCTTCACAGGGAATGAAGACCGTTACCGTGGTTCCCGCTCCCACCTCTGACTGAATCTGCAGTCCGGCCAAATTACCGTACATCAGGTTAAGCCGCTTTTTCACATTCCTCAGTCCGATTCCTCCGCCATCACGGTTCATCATGTCATCGATCTGCTCCTGCGGTATTCCGCTTCCGTTATCACTGACTGTGAAATGCAGCTGTTCCCCGTATTTGCGTCCGGCAATGCGTATCCGTCCGCCCTGCTCAAAGGGCTCCATACTATGAATGATGGCATTCTCCACAATCGGCTGGAGGAACAGCTTCGGTACAACAATCCCGGCTGGCAGGTCCATGATTTCATATTCCACCGCAAACACACCGGCATAACGCTTCCCCATAATATGGGTATAGCTTCTCAGCCAGTTCAGATCATCCTCCAGCAGAACATCCTCCTGCCCGTTGTTAACAGTGTATTGGAGCATGGTAGAGAGACTGACAATCATTTGACTGATTCCTGTTTCCTCCCGCTCCAGCGCCATCCAGTTGATAATATTGAGTGTGTTGTAGAGGAAGTGGGGATTCAGCTGAAGATTAAGGGCCAGCATCTCTGCCTCCTTCTCCCGTCGGGTGCTTGTATAATTCGCCTCTATCAATTCCAGAATCCGCTCATTCATCTGATTGTAACGCTTCACAAGAATGCGGAACTCCAGCTGTGACTGATCCGGAAGCTTGGTGGAGAAGTCTCCGGCGCCGGTTAATTGAATCGCGGCCATGATTTTTTTGATCGGCTTCGTGAGATGGCTGGAGATCAGATAAGAAACGGCAACCGACAGCAGCAGCAGCAGTAAGGTGATGATCATATCCGTATAACTGACGGTAGGCAAATTCCGCAATAGCTGCCGGTAAGGAACCACATACACCGTCGTCCAGCCCGTAATGCCGGACACGGCATAACCGATCAGGGCATCCCCCTTCCCGTCCTTGACGAGTGCAGTGCCGGAGGTGCCGTTGAATTGATCCTTATACCAGCTGTTATCATCCGTCATCCCAAGACGCGTATTGTCCGGGTAGGTAACAATCTGCCCTTCCCTTGACACCACATAGAAATAAGCCCCCTTCACAGCAGGCGTCTGGGCCATATATTGCCGGTAGTAATCCTCGTTGAAATTAATCAGCAGGACTGGCCGCTCTACCTCCTGCGGCCAGCTGCGGCTCATGCTGTCAATGATGGGAGAGATGTTCAGCAGGCGTCCGGTTGAGAAGACCATCCGGAACTTGGCATCCATACCGCCGAATTCCGGCTGTCCGAAGATGCGTGTCCAGTCATATGTGGGGAACCACAGCAGGCTGCCCTTCGCCTCCGCAATCTTCTGATAAATATAGGAATGTACGAAGCCTTGCGGAGGAACAGAGACCACCGAGGAGTTGGAGGTAAAGGCTGTGGAGCCTCCTCCGAAGGTATAATAGCTGGTAACGAGCTGCACCGTATAGAAATCCTGCCCGCTGCGGAAATACTTGTTCAGAATGGCCGTTGCCTTACGGTCCATCTGCAACAGCTCATAATCATTCTGCGGCTTCTGCCGGTCAAACAGGTTGAACAGATCCGGGTCCGAAATCAGGTCAACGGTTCTGGATTCAATATTGTCCAGCATCAGATCACTGATCTCTGTCTTCTTCTTCACGATCTCCAGGATACTGTCTTCGGCATTGCGGACAATAATTCTGGAGCTAGTCTTGTAGTTGATTACCGCATTCGTCACGGAAGGAACCGAGATCAGCACAGCAAAGCAGAGAATCAGTTTGGTTCTCAGCTTCATGTTTCGCCACAAGCTCCGCAGGCTGCGGTTCGTTAATCGGGTTCTGCTCATGATTCCTCCAAAGCCGGCACATGACTGGCTTTCAGCCAGAGCTGCGGGTTAATGTACGGTATTCTTCCGGAGTGAGGCCGGTCTCTTTCTTGAATACCCGGTTAAAATATTTGACATCATGGTACCCGAGCTGTTCAGCAACCTTATACACCTTGACACCTGAGGATGCCAGGAGTTCTTTGGCTTTGTCCAGTCTGAGCCGGGTCACATATTGATTGAAGGTCATGTTCATACGGATTTTAAACAGCTGGCAGAAGTAGCTGGAGTTGAAATGGAACATGGAGGCCACCGTTTCCTGTGACAGATCCTCCGTGTAATGGCTGTCGATATAAGCAAGACACCGGGATAACACACCGGTCTTCCGTTCCTGCTTCGCATCCAGTACCTTGCGGGCGATATTCTCCAGCAGACCGGCAGCGGCAGCTATCAGAAGCATATAGCTGCGGGCTTCCTCAGCAAAGACAGAGGCCTGCTGAAGCAGGACTCTCCGATCTTCTTCCCGCAACCCTTCCAAGCCGTAGATGACATTGAACACAAGCTGCCTCAGCTCCCGGATCAGCTCCTCCGGCATGGGCGGAGCCTCTTCCCCAAGCAGCCGGCTGAGTGCTTCGCCGGCTGCCGCTTCAAATCCGTTCTGCCCATCCCAGCCTGTAACCGCTCCGGTTAACAAGCTTACCAGCCTCGAGTCAGAGGTAAGCTTCCGGCTCGCATTCAGTCCGCCTTGCGCCGCATAATACACATGTATATCACCCGCCTCCGCATAGAAGACGCAGGCAGCAGCATCCCGGGCTTCAGCATAAGCCCGGGATGCGGTTTCAATCAGATTATCCGCCGGTGAACTAATTCCCGCAGTCAGCTTCAGCTGTACAAGAGCCTGATGTAATTCCTGATCAGGGAATGTACCGCTAGTGGCTGCTATCAGCAGACCCGGTTCTCGGCGGCAGGCAAATCCGCCGCAGACTCCGTAAGGCTGCAATCTGTCCATGACAGCTTCCGGCGTCATGTCCTCTCCCGTAGAAACCGCCAGCAGAGTGCCGCTGCCGCTGAAGCCCAGAATACTTATCACTTCTGCGGTATCTTCAGCGGAGTGCAGCTTGCCTTCGATCCATTGATTGAGGAGCCGCTGGCGGTAGGCCGGTTCGGCCGCATCCATTCTTACAGACAGCCGCTCATACTTCTGCAGCGAGGCCAGTTCCTGTTCCAGGCTCTTCTCCGTCTTCTCCAGAACTGACCTGAGCTTAAGCGGGTCCAGCGGCTTCAGCATATACTCGAACGAGCCCAAGCTCATCGCCTGCTGCGCATATTCGAAATGGCTGTATCCGCTGAGGTAGATCACCCGCCGCGGGGTGGCCGGCGGGGCCAGCTGCTCCAGGAAATGCAGACCGTCCATCTGCGGCATCCTAATATCGGTAATGATAATCTGGAAGCTGCGGACGCTGCACTTCTCCAGCGCCTCCCGCCCGTTCCTGGCTGTATAAATGCCATACTCCGGGCGCAGGCGGCGCAGCATTCCCGAGAGGCCGGACAGATGCAGCGGCTCATCATCCACCAGCAAAATATCGTACATGATATCCCCCCTTAGGCCCATCCGTTGTAACCACATCTTAATAGAGCGCTTCCAGTTTAGCAATCAATTTATGGTTGCGGTGACAGGTGCAGGTAAATGCCCTTCACCCTTTGATCCCGGTCATGGCAATGCCTTCAATGAAATGGCGCTGAGCAAGCAGAAACACCACCAGGGAGGGAACCACAATTACGGTTGTTGCAGCCATCATCAGATTCCACTGGGCGGAATAGGAACCCTGGAATAACGTCAGCCCCTGCATTAACGTATAATTTTTCTCAGAGGTGATAAAGGCAAGCGGCCCCAGATAGTCATTCCAGTTCGCCAGAAAGGTCAGCAGGCCGATGACGATCATCGCCTGTTTGCCGAGGGGAATAATAATCCGGGCATAAATCCGGAAATGTCCTGCCCCGTCCACCCTGGCTGCCTCATCGAGCTCGCGCGGAATTCCGAGGAAGAACTGCCGCAGCAGAAAAATATTAAATACTCCGCCGCCGAACCAGGCCGGTGCGACCAGAGGTACGAACGTATCCGTCAAGTGGAGTGCATTCCAGAACACATACTGCGGAATCATGACCACGAAGAACGGAATCATCAAGCCGGTCAGAATAACCGCAAAGACCTGATCCCTCCCTTTCCAGTCGATCCGAGAGAAGCTGTAGGCACATAAAGAGCTGGACAGCAGCACTCCCAGTACCGCAAGTGAAGTAATCACAGCACTGTTCACAAAAAAACGGCCAAAGGGATACGCATCCAGCGCCATGCGGAAATTATCCCAGCTCAGCAGCTTCGGAATCAGGACCGGCGGGATCTGATACAGGCTTCCCATATCAATCAACGAGGTGCGGATCATCCAGAATATAGGGAACAGGCAGAACAGGCTTCCGCAGACAAGTAGGATATACAGGACGGCCCGGCCGGGCCATGAGAGCTGCTTCACTGCCGTCCCCCCTTTCCTTCATAGTACACAAGCGATTTGGAGAACAGGAAGATCAAGGCTGTAAACAACGCGATAACTACAAACAGCAGGACTGAAATAGCGCTGGCGCTGCCCATCCGCGAGGACTTGAACCCTTCGTTGAACAGATACAGCACATAGAACAGACTTTTGCCCGCCGGCCCGCCCTGAGTCATGACAGAGGGCTGGACAAAGGCCTGAAACCCGTTAATAAAAGCAATCACTGTATTAAAAAAGATCACAGAGGACGTCATAGGAATCGTAATATATATCAGCTTATGCAGACGGTTGCCGCCATCGATCTCGATCGCTTCATACAAGTGGGCGGGAATTCCCTGCAGGCCTGCCAGGAAGATAACAATCGTGTTGCCGAGGCTCCAGAAGCTGAACAGGATCAGGGTAGGGACTACGGAGCCTGTATCCCCCAGCCACTGGGACGTAGGAAGATGGAGCCGCTCCAGCGTATAATTGACAATGCCGAAATCCGGCTGCAGCAGCCACATCCACACCATGGAGGAAGCGGCTAACGGAATAATCACCGGCAGGTAGAACACTCCGCGGAAGAAGGCCCGCCCGATGATCTTCTGGTTAAGCAGCATGGCAGCACAAAAGGAAATGATGATTCCCAGCGGCACACTGACGAACACATAGTAGAACGTAGCCTTGACCGCAGGGTAAAAAAACGGGTCGGCACCAGAGAAAAGGTTCGTATAATTGCCTATTCCGATCCATCGGGGCACCGTGCCCACGCTATAATCGGTGAAGCTGAGATACAGGCTTGCGGCAATCGGCACCAGCACGAACAACAGATACCCCGCCAGCACAGGGGAAGCAAACAGCAGCCCGTTCCGCAGCTCCCTGGCAGCACGCTTACTGCTGCGGGAGGCTCTGGCGGGCTTGCCTGCTTCCGCCACATTTGTAATTGAGTTCATATCCGGTATCCCCCAGCTGATTTAGTTGACCGGAGAGACATCGTAACGCCCTTTGATTTCCGGCTGAATCTTGCTCTCCAGCTCCTTCATGGCTTCCAGCGCCGTTTTGCGGCCCAGCCACACCTCATCCATGCCGGAGAATGTAATTGCATTGACCTTGGAGAAATTCTTAATGTAATAGGAACCGTTAGGAACTCCGTTATTCAGCAGATTGTTCATCATTGCATCCTTGAAGCCGGCCGGATGGGCCGGATTATTCTCTGCCCACTGGGCTACAAGGGCGGGATCGGTGTACCATTTGGTCATCGTAGGCATCCACAATCCGCCTTTATACAGGTCAATGGCTCCTTCCGGGTTCTCAAGGAATTTCGTCAGCAGCCAGGCTTCCTGCTGATGCACGCTTGATTCATAGATGACGGAGGCGCCGCTGATTCCCATGGGCACACTGCGTTTCATCTTGGGCAGCACACCGATATCATAGTTCACGCCTGCGGCACCCAGATCCAGGTTAATCCATTGCCCGTGCATCGACATGGCCGCAAGCTTCGATTGCAGCGCTACGGCCTGGGACGGGATCGATTTCATCTGCACCGGCGAGGGTGCCACATGATGGACATTGATCAAATCAGCCAGACGCTGGATAGCCTCAGCTGCATCCGGCTGGCTGAAGCCGAATTTGTTATCCTTGGTAATCCATTCTCCTTCATTGTTAATGACCGTCGCATGAACGGGACCATGCCAGGTTTCGAAGGAGACGCCATATTGTTTAATATTCTTCGGATCGAACGCGGGATCGGCGGCATTCTTCCCGTTTTTGTCCAAGGTCAGCTGCTTGGCAACTTCAACGAATTCATCCCAGCTCCAGGCCATGTCCGGCTTGGCAGGCGGATAGCCGACCTTGGCTTCATCGAACAGATCCTTGTTGTAGAACAATCCGAAGGTCTCACCAGCCGTGCTGATTCCATAGGCGAAGTCCTCGGAGGACTTGAACCAGATGTAATCGAGGAAATCGCTGCGCTTCAGTTCATTGTCCGCATCCAGCAGCTTGAACATATTCACGAATTTGCCGTCCTTCTGCCAGGGATCCGCCAGCTCTCCATGCATATACCCCAGATCCGGGGCCTCGTTGCCGGCGACCATTGCCGTAATTTTGGCATCATAATCCGCCTCCGGAATATGAATCGCATCCACCTTGATATTCGGATATTTGGCTGTAAAGCCTTGGGTTGCCTTCTCGATTGCCGCCTTCTCCTGCGGGCTGCCCCAGAATGTAAATTTCAGGGTTACCGGCTTATCTGACACCGCTGCGTTTCCTTGATCATTCCCCGCTGCCCCTGCATTAGCTTCCGTGTTGTTCTTCGGGCTTGAACAGCCTGACATCAGCGCTGTCAGCAGCATTCCCGCGAGCAGTAGCTTAAGCCCTCTCTTATACCCTTTTACCTGATGCTCCATTGTATCCTCCCCCTGAGCTCCCTTAATGTTCGGTTCTGTAATCATCATAAAGAATGCGCTTTCAATTTGAAATTCCAAATTTTTTATAATGGTGGATTATTTTCGGCAAGCAGATAAGATCCCCTACACAAGACAGTCAGGGAGAACCGCTGATTTCCCCAAATTCCATAAATGAAGACAATAAAAACCAAATGGATTACATATATTGGTTTACAGTTTGCAGATATACTCTTATGTAAGCGTTAACAATTAAGGACTGACGGAGGGGATAATATTCGTGTATACCCGTATCATCACCCTGATGAACAATCTGAAGCTCAGGACCAAGCTCTTTCTATCCTTTGGTTGTGTTGTCCTGATTCCGGTGCTGATTGTGGGGGTGTTCCTGACGAGTGAACTGCGGAATATGGCTCTGGATAACGCACTGGAGCAGATTACAGCCAATGTAGACCGGGTGAAAAAAAGAACCGGCGAGATGCTGAATGTCCCGCTCGATATCGCCTACCGGCTGTCCAATGACAGCCGGGGCTGGAGGAGGCCGCCAACCACCGTTATGAATCGGTCTATGATGTGGTGCAGGCTTACTGGGACTATCCGGACTTCCGGGAATTCGTCCGGCTATACAAAGAAATCTCGAGCATCCGGCTGTACATTGACAACCCGACGGTGCTGGACAACTGGGAATTCCTCCAGGCAGATGCTGCAGTAACGCAGGAGTCCTGGTATCAGACCGCCCTTGCCCAGAAAGGGCTGGTCTGCTGGAATTATATCCGCGACAACCGTAACGGCCAGTATTATCTCAGCCTGATCCGCAAGATCGATTTCCTGAAGCAGCGGACGACCGGCGTGCTGATTGTGAATGTGAATACGGAGAGGCTCAACTCCATTCTGGATCAGGAGACCTTCGAGACAATTATCGTTGATGAGAACGACAACATTGTTGCCTCGAACCGTGCAGATACGCTGGGCAAGACGCTGGAGGACATCGACTTCAAGCCGCTGTCTCCCCTTGCCGGACAAGGGCCGGCCGATGTCAGGATTGACGGCAAGCCCTCCAAAATGCTGATCGATGACTGGCATCCCGGGGGCAGCCTGAACAGCCTGCGGATCATCTCCATCTTCTCGGTAGAGAGCATCGTGGGTGAGCCCAACCGGATTATCTCACTGGCGTCTATGGTCATTATCTCGGCTCTGATTCTGGCGATTATCCTGATCTACTACTTCTCACGGCTGCTCACCGGACGCATGCTGCACTTAAGCAAGCATATCTCCAAGGTCGCGTCCGGGAATCTGGAGGCGAGGCTGGTGATAGACGGCAAGGATGAGATCGGCCAGCTGGCAAGGCAATTCAATCATATGGTAAGGAATATTAACGATCTGATGAGCGAGGTGCAGGAATCGAACCGCCAGAAGAACGCCACCCTGCTGAAGCAGAATGAGATTAAATTCAAGATGATGGCCAGCCAGATCAACCCTCATTTTCTGTTCAACGCCCTGGAATCGATCCGGATGAAAGCCCATTCCCGGGGCCAGACCGACATCTCCCAGGTGGTAAGGCTGCTGGGTAAGATGATGCGCAAGAATCTGGAGGTCGGCAATGGGAGAATAGCACTGCAAAGTGAGCTGGAGACCGTAAGCTGCTATCTGATCATCCAGAAATTCCGCTATAATGACCGGCTCGCCTATGAGCTGTATGTAGATCCGGCAGCGAATGCCCTACAAATACCGCCGCTGATTATTCAGCCGCTGGTAGAGAACTGCGTCATTCACGGACTGGAAAACCGGATGGACGGCGGAATGGTCAGAGTAGACATCAGGGTCGAGAATGCCCTGCTTAAGGTTGAGGTATCGGATAACGGAATAGGGATCTCAGCTGCCCGGATCGCTGAAATCCGGCAAATGCTGGACAACAAGGATGATTATGAAACCAATAATATCGGAATGCGCAATATCCACCTGCGTCTTCAGCTGACCTATGGCCTGGAATGCGGCCTGAACCTGGCCAGTCAGAGCGGATACGGCACGCAGATCAGCTTCGCCATCCCCCTAAGGAGTGATTCTTATGTATAGTGTATTAATTGTTGATGATGAATTGTCTATCCGTGAAGGACTTGTCACGCTGCTGGACTGGGAGAGCCTTGGCTACCAGGTGGTGGATACGGCGGCCAACGCGATTGAAGCGCGGCATAAGGTTGAGCTGTATTCCCCGGATCTGATGATTATCGATATCCGCATGCCCGGGAAGGACGGACTGGAGCTGATCCGGGAGCTGCGGGAGGATGAGGCGGATATGCATATTATCATCCTGAGCGGCTATGCCGACTTCAGCTATGCCAAGCGTGCGCTGTCTTACGGCATCGATAACTATCTGCTTAAGCCTGTCGATGAAGATGAACTGCAGCAGTATCTGTCCAGCCTGTCTGACGTGCTGAATGCACGGACTATAGACCGCAGGAATCATGCCGCCGTCAAGGTATGGAGCCGGGAGATGCTCGTCCAGTCCCTGCTGATGGAGAGCCGCCTGCACCCAGCAGCGCCAGCACTGATGGACCCGGCACTGGAATCCGGCCTGCTCTGGGATTCCTATCAGGTAGTCCTGATCCGGCTGCTGCTCCAGGATCATGCGGATAACGGACCTTCCACCGCCGTCAAGGCCAGGCTGACAGCAAGCTTTGAGAACAACAGCTGGGGCATCGTCTTCTCGCTGGATTCTTATCTGGGCGTGCTGCTGCAGCCCTCTTATCAGAAGGAGCTGGTCCGCAAATTAATCGTGCAGAATATCCGCGAAGCATCCGCCGCCGAGGGACTGGAATGTATTATTACCGCCGGAGACATGGTGGACAGCCTGGATGAACTCTCCGTCTCCCATCAATCGGCGCTGGCCCGGATGAAGGATCATTTCTTCTATGATGAGCCGGGGATGATCGGTCCGGACTCGCTGAAGATGAAGACGGGACTTCCGGCTAAGCTCCCGGATGCGGAGAGCAGCCTCTCACCGGTGATGGACCGGCTGTATTTTGCCATGGATACCGGGAACCTCACCGTGATCCCTTCCCTGATCCAGGAAGCCGGGGATATCATGACTGCCGCAGGCTTATCGGAGATGGCTGTGAAATCCTATTACGTCCGGACGGTTACGGGACTTTTCAATAAGCTCTCCCTGGAATTTAAGGAGCTGGGCCAGGCGCAGAGCCGGGTAGACGGGCAAATCCAGCAAATCTACAGGCATACCTCGCTTCCCCAATTGCAGCGCTATATCACGGATCTGCTGGAGCAATATGCAGGCGGAATTATCCGCGATGAGATGGATGTATTAATGAAGCGGATGCTGGACCTCATTCACCGGCATTATGACGAGAATCTGAAGCTGGAAACCCTGGCTGACGTGTTCTCTTACAGCAGTGCGTACCTCGGCAAGCTGTTCAAGAACAGTACGGGCAGCTCCTTCAACAGCTATCTGGACAATGTACGCATCGGGAGAGCCAAGGAACTGCTGGACCAGGGCTGCAAAATCCATCAGGCCGCAAGCGAAGTCGGGTTCAGCGATGTGGATTATTTCCGCGAGAAGTTCAAAAAAATCACAGGCCTCTCCCCCTCCGTCTACCGCCGGAAAGATTCACTGCAGGAGGATGATTTTTCAGAAAGCGCTTACGAAAAGAACTGATTTCCCCCTGTTTTCCCGCTTAAATCTTCGGGTGTTTCCCCATTTCCCGGAAGATTATGATAAAGCCATATCGAAGGAGGGACATAAATGAAAGCGATTACCCCCGCAATGAAGCCGGAGCTCAAGAAACCAGCTTCACGCTTCTGGGCCAAATTCCGGCAGCAGAAATATCTCTATATGATGGCGGTTCCCTTTGTCCTGTGGGCCTTTGTCTTCAGCTATCTGCCGTTATGGGGATGGATGATGGCCTTCCAGAAGTATAAGCCGGGCAAATCTTTTTTTGAGCAGAAATGGGTCGGCCTGCAGTATTTCAGGGAGCTCTTCCAGGATGAGCAATTCTTCAATGCCCTGCGCAACACTCTGGCGATGAGCCTCATGGGGCTGCTGGCCGGATTCATCATTCCTATCCTATTCGCCATTCTCCTGAATGAGGTCAGACTGCAGGTGCTGAAACGGTTCGTCCAGACGGTATCTTATCTGCCCCACTTTGTATCCTGGGTGGTAGCTGCCGGGATCATTACCAAGATGCTCTCTACCGACAACGGTGCAGTCAATGACCTGCTGCTGAGTCTCCATATTATTAGTGAACCGGTCCAGTTCATGGCCAAAGGCAATCTGTTCTGGGGAATCGTGACCGCCTCTGATGTCTGGAAGGAAACGGGCTGGAACACAATCATCTATCTCGCCGCGATCTCGGGGATCGGCCCGGAGCTGTATGAAGCCGCCAGAGTGGACGGCGCAAGCCGGCTGCAGCAGGTGCGAAACATTACACTGCCGGGCATCCGGGCGACGATCGTCATCCTGCTGATCATTTCCATCGGCCATCTCATCAGCATCGGGTTCGAGAAGCAATTCCTGCTCGGCAACAATCTGGTGCGCGACTATTCGCAGACACTGGATCTATATGCGCTGAACTACGGGCTCGGTATGGGACGGTTCTCCTTCGGGACGGCCATTAATATTTTCAACTCGGTGGTTAGTGTGATTCTGCTGTTTACGGCCAATGGTATCTTCAAAAAAATAACCAAGGAAAGCATCATTTAGGAGGCCCTTATGCTGATCAAAAAACTGGCCGCCGCGTCCTGGTCGGACCGCATCTTCGATTTGGTTGTCTATATTGCGATTACGGTGGTGACCGTGGCCACACTGTACCCTTTTCTCAATGTGCTGGCGATTTCATTCAATGACTCCACGGATAGCATCAAGGGCGGGATTACGGTCTACCCCCGGATGTTCACCTTCAAGAACTATGAGACGATCTTCGCCTTCTCCGGTCTCATTACCGGATTCAAGATCTCTGTCCTGCGTACCCTTATCGGGACCCTGCTTGGACTGATTAGCGCCTCGATGCTGGCCTTCACCTTAAGCCGGGCGGACTTTCAGGGCCGCAGGTTCGTCTCCACCTTTCTGGCGCTGACGATGTACGTATCCGGTGGACTGATTCCCTTCTATATTCTGATCAAGAATCTGCATATGATGGGCACCTTCGGCGTGTATGTCCTGCCTGGTCTGGTCAGTGCATTTAACGTGTTCGTCATCCGCTCCTTCATCGACGGCCTGCCTTACGCCCTGCAGGAATCTGCCAAGCTGGACGGGGCCAATGACTTCACCATCTACTGGCGGGTGATTCTGCCGCTGACCAAACCTGCGCTGGCGACCATCGCCCTGTTCCTGGCTGTCGGCCAGTGGAATGCCTGGATTGACACCTACCTGTACAACGGCTCGAATGACGCACTGACGACGCTGCAGTTTGAGCTGATGAAGGTCATTCAGAGCACCACCACCAATGCGGATAACTTCCGCGGCCGGAATATGACCGAAGTGATGGCGCAGATCTCCCCGGAATCGGTCAAAATGGCAATCACGATTGTTGTCACCGTACCTATTCTGATTGTTTATCCGTTCCTGCAGCGCTACTTCGTCAAAGGCATGACGCTGGGTTCGGTCAAAAGCTAGTCCGCTCACCGGTATCATCAGGCTGGCGCCTGTGTATACAATATGTTCTCACCAGACAAAGGGAGGGTTTCTATTCATGACAAGAAAGACAGCGAAACCGTATGTAGCGCTAATGGTCTTGACCTTGCTGCTCAGTGTACTGGCCGGCTGCGGCGGGGGCAATAATAACAGCAAGAATACGGCAGGGAATACCGGTACTGAAGCTACCAATAGCACTAATGCGGCTGCCACAGCAGAAGCTACGGCAGAAGCCGAAGATTTGAGTCCATTGACACTTTCCTTCTTCGCGGAAGATCCCAATCCGAACTGGAATAATATGAAGGATGAAGTTAGTACCGTCCTTACGGAGAAAACAGGCGTCACTCTCGATGCCGAATTCGCCGTAGGCGATCCGCAGCAGAAGATCGCGCTGATTGCTGCCGGCGGGGAATATCCCGACATCATCTCCGCCAAAGCGGATATCGGGAAGCTGGTGGATGCCGGTGCTGTCATTGACCTGACCGAACTGATCGACAAACACGCGCCCAATATCAAGCGGGTGCTTGGAGACAATCTGGCCCGGGCCAAATACACGAACGAAGACCAGTCCATCTATGCCATCCCTACCTGGGCTGCTGTGAATGAGAAGAAATTCGTCGCCGGCGGAGGCTTTGAGCTGCAGCACAGAGTGCTGAAGGAAGCCGGATATCCGGAGATCAAGACGGTCCAGGATTATGAGAATGTAATCAAGGCCTACCTGGAGAAACACCCTACCGATGAGAACGGCAACAAAAATATCGGCGTATCGCTGAACGCAGATGACTGGCATATGTACATTTCCGTAACCAATCCTGCAGTGGCGACTACCGGCGGTTCCGATGACGGGGAATATTTCATCGATCAGGAGACCCATGAAGCGATCTACCACTTCCGACGTCCCGAAGAGAAAGAATATTTCCGCTGGCTGAACCATATGAATGATATTGGCCTCCTGGATAAAGAAAGCTTCGTGCAGAAATACGACCAGTACAAAGCGAAAGTGGCCACTGGACGTGTGCTTGGCCTGATTGACCAGGATTGGGACTACAATGACGCGCAGCAGGCTTTGAAGACTGCCGGTAAATTCGATCAAACCTACGGCCATTATCCTGTGACCTTGACCAGTGAATACAAAGAAACCAGCTTCTGGCCTACCGGCTTCATGGGCGGCTACGGAATCTCCATCTCGACCACTAACCCTGATCCGGTCCGGACGATTAAGTTCCTGGATTATCTGGCTTCCGATGAAGGACAGATCCTGAACAACTGGGGCATTGAAGGCAAACATTATGTCCTTGAGAACGGCAAACGCGTCGTCCCTGCCGAAGTGCAGGACCGCATTAACAATGACAACACGGCCTTCACGAAAGAGACCGGCATCGGCTTCTACTGGAATATGATGGTCCACTACGGCGACGGGGCCAAGGATTCTACCGGCAACTATTACACCAAGAACTTCCCTGAGCAGCTGGTGCTCGGTTACAGCGATGTCGAGAAAGAAACGCTGGCGGCTTACAATGCCACTACCTGGAAGGATCTGTTCCCTAAAGAAGAGGAGTTCGCTGAGAAAGCGTACGGGGCAGCCTGGAACATTGCTCTCCCCGGTGAAGATGAAGTCTCCATTCTGGGCAATAAAATGAGAGATATTACGTGGAAACGCATCCCGCAGGCTATTCTGGCCAAACCGGCTGAATTCGATAAAATTTGGGATGACTACATGGCTGACCTCGAGAAAGCCGGCGTTAAGAAAATGGAAGCAGGCTACACCAAATACGTGCAGGACCGCGTGGAGCTGTGGAGCTCGAAATAAGGTGTTCATTATTGCTTGAGCCTGAAATGATTAGAGTAAAGGAGGCGTACTTAAGAGTTAGACTTGAAGCTTACTCGTCCCTGCGGTGAACATTTGGACTTCCGGCCGCTGTTGTCACCAGATTTCTTGATCTAATCCGCTGTTCGCGGTTGAAATCCGTTGACTGGGTGAACATTTGGACTTCCGGCCGCTGTTGTCACCAGATTTCTTGATCTAATCCGCTGTTCGCGGTTGAAATCCGTTGACTGCATATGCTTACGACGCGAGCTTTCCTACGGAAAGCTTTCGGGCGGTCGCTGACGCTCCTACAGTTCCAAAATCCCTTCCGCTACTCCTTCTTTTTGCTAAAGAATCAAAGTCCAACCAATAGTTCACAAGCAAAACCAACCGTGCGGGAAGCTGCACGGTTGGTTTTTTACTGGACATTATTTAATTTATCATGCAGCTCGTGGTAGGTCTGCTTAATGAAGTCCGCATATTCGGAAGGCGGATAATCCTTTACCTGATCGCTGGCAAACTGTGCATTCTGACGCGCCTCCTCCATCCGGCCTTGCCTGGCGAATATCTTCGCTTTGTATGCATAGGCTGTGAACAGGTTAGCCCGGTCAAGCGGATGATAGACCTGATCATTCAGGCTCACCTTAGACAGGCTGGCCAGAGCCTCCTCATCCCTCTCCAGATGGTAGAACGCAGTTCCGGTCATCAGATGGATGACAGGCATGAACTCGCTGTCTTTCGCCGGATAATGCTCCGCAAGTATCAGCACTTGCCCGTAACTCCGCTTGGCCAGAGCCAGTCTGATTTCGCCAAGGTGTACCAGCTCCAGCGACTCCGCAGCCTCCGTGAACTGTGCAAACAGTTTTGCCTTGTTCAAATATGCTTCTGCCTGCTTAAGGTCCCCGGCCTGCAGCTCCATCAAGGAGAGCACACGGTACAGATGGTCCGACAAAAGATAGACTCCTTCTTCGCGCGACAGCTTCAGTGCCGCCAAGGCAGCTTCACGGCAGCCGGAGTAATCTCCCAGCGCAGACAACGTAACACTTTCCGCATAATAAAGTTCGATTTCGAATAAAAGATCATTGCCTACCTTGTTGCTCATGTATTCCTTGCGTACACGTCGGATCAGCTCCAGCCCCTCTGCGTACCTGCTCTCTGCGAACATTAAGGCATATGCTATATGCTGAACCTTGGCGCGCTCCACGTATAAACCGAATCGTTCATAGATTAGAGCCGCCCGCTCAAGCTCTGCCTCTCCGCCTCCGGTGCCTGTATAAAAACAAGAGCTCACGTAAAACTCAAGCAGACGCGCAGCATCTATAGTCATAGGGAGGGTGCTCTCCATCAGCGGCTGGACCCGTGCTACGATTTCTTTGTAGTTCTTCTCTTTGAAAAGCTGCTCAATTTCACGGACCAGCGGACCCAGCTCCGCTTCGTGCTCGCCCTCCAGGAAATAACCCGCATCTGTGCCCAGACGCCCGGCAAGGAATTGCAGTGTATTCATTGAAGGCAACGCCCGTCCGTTCTCGATTTGGCTAAGCATGCTTTTGGTCATATGTTCTCCGGCCAGGTCAGTCTGCGTAAGGCCCTTGGCTTTACGCATTTGTTTGACTTTGTCGCCGATTGTCAGTTTAGTCGTCATCTGCTGTGCCAACTTTCTTTGGTTGCTTTTCTTCCAGTATAGCCTAATATTCAAGCGAGAAAAAGCCGCATCATGGCAAAAGTTAAATATAATTAAACTTTTCGTTGCAAAAAATAGATCCAGCCGCTACAATAAGTTTAATATAATTTAACTTTTGGAAAAGGGAGTGCTTGTAATGTCTGAACCAACGCCGGTGTCAGCAGCATCCAACCGCAATATCATTCTTTTCTTCAGCGGAAAATTCGCTTCTGTTCTCGGCTCCAGTATGTACACCTTTGTTGTCGGCCTGTATATTCTGCAGCTCACCGGTTCAGGAAGCAGCTTTGCGGTTACGTTGCTGTGCGGTATGCTGCCCAGTATTATTCTGTCGCCTTTCGCCGGCGTGGTGGCCGATATGGTGAACCGCCGCAAGCTGCTGATCGGCTCAGATGCTGCAAGTGTCTTGATTATGCTGCTTTCCTTTGCCGCCGTCTCCATTGAGGGTATGTCCCTCTTACCGATTTATATCTCACTGATCCTTCTGTCAATCTGCGCTACCTTCTACAGTATCTCCGCCTCCTCTTCCATGATGATGCTCGTTGACCGTGATTCCATCCAGCGTACCGGGTCCCTGAATCAAATTGCCAGTTCTGTCGGCCACCTGCTGGCTCCCATTCTCGCCGGTATGCTCTACGCCTTCCTCCCGCTTGAAGAATTCATGCTGCTGAACGCGGCAGGGCTTACCATCTCGACCGTGATGGGCTGCATGCTGAAGTTTAAACCTGCTCCGGAAGCCTTATCTGAAGCTGGGCTTGCAGATGGGCCTGCCGAAACCGGAAATCCGCCCTTTCGCGAACGCCTGGGCAACGTTGCTGCTGAGGTCCGCACGAATCTGAAAGAAGGCTTCTCCTATGTGATCCGCCGTCCCGTTATCCGCTCCCTCCTAATTATTGTGTTCTGGATTAATTTCTTTGTAGTCGCGCTGAATGTCGTGCTGCCCTTCGTGGCCGTACAGACCCTGGGGCTGTCTTCGAAGCAATACGGTGTACTTGAAGCCATGCTGGCAGCGGGCATGCTGCTGATGTCCCTGCTCCTCACCGTTCTCCGCCAGAGCAACAATCCGGTAAATACAATTATCGGAGGTTTAAGCGCACTGGGGCTGCTCTTCCTTGCGATGGCGCTTCCGCTGCTGCTTCATTTCACCGCTGCCGTTACCTTCTTTTTCTTCCTGCCGCTATTGATTCTGGTTGGTGTCGTCATTATGATCATCAATATTCCGATTCAAGTGTACTTACAGCAGAGTATAGAAGAAGAGTATCGCGGGCGGGTATTCGGGCTGGTTGAAGGTATCGCCGGTTCCATCGCTCCGCTGGGCATGCTGCTCTACGGGGTGCTGCTCGACTGGATTCCGGGCTCCATTATTCTGCTGGCCTCCGGAGCGGCTATCCTGGCGGTAACCTTAACCGGACGGAGAGGCTTAATCAGCAGCAATGCTGCTGAGCAGCAAAGCGTTCAGGTGGAGCATGGAGCAGAGCAGGCGGGGGCGTAGCGGAGTAAGCTTAGTGCTGCGAGTGATGAATGCTAGGGGTGCTACGAGCGCTGGGAGTGCTGCAACTACATTTAAAGATAGGAAGCGTTTTGCCTGTTGCTAACGGACATAGCCGCGCTTATTTCTAACGAACATCATTTTTACGCAATCTAACGGACATCAGCGCACTTATGTGCGGATATTCAACTGAAAATAGCCCTGCTAGGGAGCAATAAGCGCGCTACGGTCCGTTAGCCCGGTACAAAGTACCCTTTTCGGGTATATAAAGGCTCTACAGTCCGCAAGGATTAGCGTGATAGCTCTTCCCATAATATCTCCATAATATTTGGACCCTTCTCTTGCGGATACAAGAGTAGTGTAATGGCTAATGTTACAATAATGATCCCTCCCCACATAACATATAAATACCGTTGTCCCACTCGAAGCGAACAAGCCAATCCTAGAGCAATAATAAGTATATTAATGACCAGAATCATCGGAATTGAGATAATCCTACTTAAACCGGTATTAGGAAATTGACTAATTAAGATTAGATTAGGACTACGCTCGGAATAAGATCCGCCGCTACTTTTATAATGCTTGTTCCACTTTTCATTCAATGTCTCCTTAATTACTGGAATACAAGTTTGTGTCTCAGGTACAAATCCTGCACAAAATACAACATTTCCTTCACGATAACGCTCTTACCCCTGAATTGTTGTACAAAAGGCAGCATTTCCCCTCCTCCCAGCCTATTAAACAAACTATTCTTGCATTTCCTGCAACAATCCTCTCAAACACCCGGGTAACTCTGCCTTCGAGTTGTAATTTGTACAACATTTTACCCGAATCCGTTTGACCACCAGCGATGGGACGGAAGCTTTGAAATATTAGCTATAATTACGCAGTTTTTTCACTTAGAGGAGTATATAAAACAAAAGGCCGCCCTAAGGGCAGCCTTCTCCAGCAAACTTATTTTTGCACCGAGAGCACGAACCTCTCCAGCGAGCTTATATTAGTGATAGTCTGATTACATCCATGATTATCTATGCAGACGTATTGCCCCACAAAAGCAATGTTATCGGCTGAAGCAAGCTCAGGCTTGGTCTTGACTGTAAGGAAGGCAAGCTCCTGCTGGCGGTTGCAGAACAGGCAGTAGCCTTTCTTGTGGGTCGGTATAATTCTGCCCTCTACGCCGATGAACTGTCCTTCGTACGGATAGACGATGAACTGCTTATTCGTGGCAATGTCTGCCCAGGCCAGATACGTCACATAGCGGAAATCAAACGATTGTAAATCAGGTAGCTTCATCTTCTTATTCTTGGGAAACAGCTTCTGAATCTGCTTCAGTGTAATCGGCGGAAATGGCTCCAGATAAGGCTCGAAGCCGCTGATATACTGCTGGAAATCCTCGGCTTTCTCCAGGGTTGAGATAGGCTTCAGCATCTGCTCCTGCTCGGTGGTCAGCGAAGAAAACGCCTCCGTCACATTCACCTCAGCACTGTACCGTACGGTCTCCAGGACACGGCGATCTGCTACAGAACGCAGTGTTTTTAGCACGAAATCCGATTGTTTCTTAATATAATTATATTGATGGTTTCTAATAAATGTTGTAGTCACAGCTCTTCAGCCCCTTATTCATATTGGTCAATCCAATAAGGTGCAGAGCCTGCTAATTAGAAACGATAAAATCAGTTTGGGCGATCAAGATCTTCCTGCCGCACCCCACGCAAAGTATCGCCCCAGATCAGGCTCTGCATGAGGACTTCCTAGCTAATGAGCAATTCGTTGCCATCAGTGTAACCCCCTATTCAATAACATGCAAAAAGTATAGCAGGAAATTGCGGAGCCTACAATTGATAAGCTTACATCACTCTTAAGTTCAGCTTATAAAGATGGTAAGATAGGTTGGTGTTTATCAGCGCTTCAGCTGCAAGGAGGAAGGATCGTCATGGACATCCGCAAATACGAGCACCTTGTGCCGAATGTCTTTCTGTTCGTGGACCGCAGATCCTTTGCGGACTGGGAGATTATCAGCAGCACCATAGACTTCCATGATCTGTCGTTCATTGTGGAAGGCAAAGCGGATTACTTCATTGACGGGGAGAAATTCACTGTAGAAGCCGGGGATATGCTCTATGTCCCTTCAGGCAGTGTCCGGGAAGCCCATACCTTTGCCGAGGCCCCTATGCATTCCTTTGCGTTCAACTTCTTCTGGGAAGGGGAGGACAATTCTGTACACCTGCCGTTTGAGACCGTAACCAAGAACCGGATGACCAAGGAGATCCTCGATGATATCAGGGAGTTCTCGCATAACTGGATGGGCGGCCAGCCTTTTTATAGAATGAAGGCCCGGGCCATCTTCCAGCTGATCGTCTACCGCCTGCTTAATATTGCCCATCATCAGGAAACGCCGCTGCTTGATCCGAGAATCCATAAAGTCATGGCTTATATCATGGATCACTATGCGGAGGAGGTTACGATTAAAGCTCTGGCGGAGTGGATCGGACTGAACCCCGTCTACCTGGGTAAGCTGTTCAAACAGAATACCGGCTCCACCTGCAAAGAATTCCTGAACAGGGTCAGGGTCAATAATGCCGAGATGATTCTGTCTGCGGGCGGGTTCAATGTGTCTGAGGTGGCGGAGCACTGCGGGTATCATGATGTGGCGTACTTCAGCAATGTGTTCAAAAGCATGAAGGGGTATCCGCCGTCAGCTGCTTTGAAATGACGGCGGATGGAGTCATGTTAGTCTATTTTACAGAACAATGGTATTAAAAGATTCTGCATACAGCTTCAGCTTATAATGCGTCTCATCGTTAGCCAAAAGAATCGTTCTTGCTTCCTTGAACGGATTCGCGATCACCAGCACCCGTCTGCCTTCCGGCGTCCCGAATGCCAGTGCATTGCCTGTCCATCTGCCCTTCAGGCCGATTCTGCGGGAGCCGGGGCCAATGAAATGGGCGAAATGCTTCATGACGTAGAACTCGGGATTATGCACGGCCTTCGGTTCATCCGGATCTACCGTAATCATAGAGTTCTGCTCCCATCCCCAAGTACTGCGGCCTTTCGGCTGAAGCACCATGTTCCAGTAGATATAGGCGTTCACGCCATTGGTGAAGTAATGCTGATACAGGTTAAACACATATTTGGCATAAAACCAGGTGTTCTCCCCATCCCCGCACTCATTCTCCGTCTGCATGTAGCGCAGTTCAGGATAAGCCTGCACTGTACGCTGAATGCCATATTTGCCCGCCCATTGGTAGCCAACGCCTTGTACATATTTGTATGCTTCAGGATCGCTTAACACCGTGTGCGCATAGGCATCGAATCCGCTGTCCTTCTGTTTCATCCACTCATCCCAAGGCTCCGGCGCATTAATCGTACCCAGCCAAATCTCTGTATCCAGGCCATGCTGTTCAAAAGCCGGTCCCAGATAGTCACGGATGAATTCACGCAGCTGCTCACCTGTCCATACGCAGGAGGGGAATTTCTGATCCGCAACCACTTCGTTCTGCACATGAACCTGATGGATGGTGATGCCTTCCCCGGCATACGCCTGTACAAACTTCACAAAGTATAAAGCATACGCCTCCAGAATCTCCTTCTCCCAGCGCAGCGTGCCGTAATTATAAGCCCGGGGGAACTTCATCCAGGTGGGCGGACTCCAGGGCGAGGCGAATAATTTCAGCTCCGGATTCAGCTTCAGCGCCTCCCGGATGTACGGAATCAGATACTTGCGGTCCCGTTCGATGGAGAAATGCTCCATGGCGTAATCGCCATCAGTTTCATTCAGGCTGTACCATTCAAGCGCATAGTCACTCGCCCCGATCGGCAGCCGGCAAATACTGAATTTATGATCCCCTTCCGGATGGAAAAGCGAGTGCAGCACCGCGCTTCTGTCTTCTTCCGCCAGCAGGTTCAGCGCCTCGAATCCAAGCTCGTTGAAGCAGCCGCCGAACCCTTCAATGTTCTGATGAATTTCTCCGCTGAACGCCAGATCTGCTGCCGCGTCTGCTGCTGCACTTTCCAGGCTTCGGGATACCCATGGTTCATTCTCTGTACTTGATACCCAGACTATATCTTTAATGTCCATATTGCTGCCTCCTCATCCTATCTCCCTATGGGGAGGACGTAACTGCGGTGAATATTTGGACTTCCGGCCGCTGTTGTTCCCAGATTTCTTGATTTGTACCGCTGTTCGCAGTAGAAATCCGTGAACAAAGGCGGACGCATATGCTCCTACAGTTCCAAAATCCCCCTCCGTTACTTACTCCTCATAGTGAAAGCATTTTATTAACCTTCACTAATAATAAATACGCCCCAAGCCTCAATCTTCAGCTCCTCAGCATGCGCTACCGGATTACCGGATAGAAGCTCCTGTCCAGCTCCATACGGATACTGGAATGTAACAGACTCCGCCGAATAATTGTAGTAGTAGCGGATGGTACTGCCATGCCGGTTCACACCGGATTTGACGATTAACGGGAAGGACAGCTGCTGGTCTTCGCCCCACAATCCGGCAACCTGGAGCGAATCCCGCAGAATGACCGCCAGGGCGGCAGGCTCCGTCATACATCCTATATAGGTAGCGGTACCGTCACCGAAGGAATTTCTGGTAACCGCAGCATATTCGCCCCACTGGGGATGATCATAGCTGGCGAGTACTTCGGCCGAGTCTGGAACAAGCATTTCCATCCACGTTCTAACGGTATGAACGCCTGCTTTCGTTCCTTCCGGGAACAGCTTGCCGGTAAGTCCGGCAGAGGCATTAGGCGTGGCAAAATGGCTGTAAGTCACTCCACAGGCCTCATGAATTACGCCCGGCTGCGCTGAATGCCGCACCTTCACCTGCTCATCGGTGAATCCGCTTTTGAAGGAATAGACGGCATGGCCGCCGCTGCCCACATACTCATTCAGCCGCTGCAGCGCCTCGTCAGAGACGGCGTACAGGGCAGGCACGACAATCAGCTCATAGTCGCTCAAACGTGTGCAGGACGGCTGGATGAAATCGCAGGCGATATTCATTCTGTACAATTCATCATACATCCAGCGGACCACATCGTTATAAATCACACCGCCGGGCAGCTTGAACCACTCGATCGCCGACAGTGCTTCGTTGCTGACCATAACAGCCACTTTGCTGGTCTTCTTGAGTCCAATCAGCTGATCACTCAGCCGCTTGAAATCAGCACCGATCGTCCGGGCTTCCTTATACACCGGATTAGGCAGGAAGTCGTGACTGAGCAGCCCTTTCCAGTAGGTCTCGAACGAATTATGAATCGAATGCCAATGCCAGTAGGCAACCATAGAGGCACCCGAGCCTAAATGACTGAAGGCTTGCAGCCGCAGCTGCTTAGGGTACGGCGTCCACTCAGGAAAAGCCTGCGCCTGTGTCTCAAGGACGAAATAGTTATCCTGCTTGAGCGAACGGGTCATATCTCCCCCGAACGAAATCTCCGTACCGGTAAGATTGTCCTGCGACGGATGATAGATATCTACACCGGCAATGTCGAACGGAGCAGCTGCGGCAAAGTGATCCACGGACGGCTGCACCCCAAACGAATGCCCTCTCCATTCAAAATCAAAATTATGTGTCGTGAACTGCCCCGGCTGCTTATACTCCCCGACAATTCCAATCTGCCACGCCAGAAATTCATTTACCAGCCCGCGCTGGAATCTGGCAAATTCCGCACCCAGACTGCCGTTAATCGTGCCAACCATCGACGGGAAGTCCTCCCAGCTGTCGATCCGGTTGCTCCAGTAATCCAGGCCAAACTGATGGTTAATCGCCTCAAGCGTTCCATAGGTTTCTCTCATGTATTTGACGAATTTGAGCTGGACATTCGGTCCGGCGGTCTCATAATGCTTCGTTTCATTATCAATCTGGTAACCGATAACTGCCGGATGCTTGTGGACCACGGCCATCAGTTTACGGATGATCCGTTCTGCGTAGAACAGATACACGGGATGGGTAATGTCCATAATCTGCCGCGCACCGTACTTACCTTCACCTTGTGCCGTGACGGCCAGCACATCCGGATGCTCTTTGACCATCCATGCAGGAATAGCGTAAGTCGGCGTGCCCACAATGACATGAATTCCGGCGGCATGCATCGCATCCAGCACTCTTGTCACCGGACTGAAATTAAATACTCCGTTCTGGGGTTCATGGGTGCTCCAGGTGGACTCGGCAATACGCACGGTATTGATTCCCGCTTCCTGCATCATCCGGATGTCTTCATCCAGACGGTCATAAGGCATGTATTCGTCGTAATAAGCAACACCGTATAGCAAGTGATCCATTGTTGTCCTCCTAAAAGTTTTGATAGCATCTACTTCCCTGTGATTGCTTCGTACAAAACTCGCTTCGAAAGCATATGCTTAAGTTTTGATAGCATAACCTTCCTAATTTGCTTCGTACAAAACTCGCTTCGGAAGCATACGCTGTGTGATATTAACCTTTTACAGCACCGGCAGTAACGCCCTTCGTAATCTGCTCATTGAAGATCGCATAGATGACAATTGCCGGGATGGAGGTCAGCACCATGACGGCAAACTGTGAGCCATAATCAGACGAATACTGTCCGGCGAAATTCATCACTGAGAAAGGCAGCGTTTTCAGTGCATCCTTGCTGAGGAAGGTCGAAGCCATAATGAACTCATTCCAGCAGTTCAGGAAAGTCGTTACGACTACTGTTACCAGAGCAGGCGCGGTAAGCGGTGCGATGATCTGGAACACAATCCGGTAAATATTCGCCCCGTCCACAATCGCCGACTCTTCCAGCGCTTTGGGGATACTCCGCAGGAACCCGGTCAGGATGAACGTCCCCATAGGCACGGACACCGCAGTGTATGGTAGAATCAGCCCCAGATAGGAATCAGTCAAGCCCAGCGCTTTGAAGATCGCGAAGTTGGGCAGCAGGGTGGCATGGATCGGAATCATAATCCCGAGCAGGATGATGGTGAAGAATACAGAACGGAACTTCCAGTCCATCCGTGTAAACGCATACCCTAACGTTAAGGATAGCACAACGGTCAGGAGGATTGTAACCGTAGTAATGAACGCACTATTAATGAAATAACGCAGGAATTTGCCGTCTACCCAGGCATTGATATAATTCTGCCACTGCGGTGCGCTTGGCCATTTCAGGATGCTGGAAGAGTAGAATTCATTGCTGCTGAGGAATGAGAAATCCACCAGCCAGATTAACGGGAACAGTTGAACCAGGGCGACAAAAAGGAAGAACACCCATAGTATGGTTTTAGTGCTTTTGGTCATGGTGTTTCCTCCTTAGAATTCCGTAGCATCACTGCGGGTAAGTTTGTTGCTGAGATAGGTGGCCAGCAGGCAGACGACGATGAAGAGAATCGAAATGGCATTGGCATAGCCGTATTGGCTGGCCGAGAATGCCTTGTTATAGAGATACACAGCCAGGAATTGGGTGGAATCGCCGGGTCCGCCGTTGGTGGTCAGGAACACGGTTTCCATCTGCTTCAAGGCGGTAATCATAGCCAGTGTGATCTGCACCGTAATGACCGGTGACAGCAGCGGAACGGTGATCCGCAGGTGCAGCTTGAAGCCCGAAGCTCCATCGAGGGAAGCGGCTTCATACATTTCATCCGGGATTCCTTTGAGGCCGGCATAATAGAACAGCAGTCCCCAGCCGAATCCGGCCCAGATTAGAATGAACAGCATCGTAACCAGTGCCGTACTGCTATCCCCCAGCCAGGCATGCTTCAGGAACCCAAGGCCCAGTGTATCCAGCAGTTTGTTAAATGCACCGAAGGTAGGGTCGAGCAGCGACAGCCACATTTTGGAGATAACCACTACCGAAATCACGCATGGAATGAAAAAGATCGTTCTGAACCACTTCTCCGCTTTCCCGCCCAGGCGGTCCAGCATAATGGCAAAGAAGATGGCAATCGGATGCTGAATGAAGATGAAGCCCAGACCCAGCAGGACGGCATTCCTCAGCGCCAGCCAGAAACGGGTATCATGAAACAGCAGCTCTGTATAGTTAGCGAACCCTATGAATGCAGAAGGTGTGCCTGGTGCCAGGGTATCCCGGAACGAATAATATCCGCTGAGTACAATCGGGACCAGAAAGGTAAGGGAGAATAAGAGAATTCCCGGAAAGACGAACAGGAAGATGGCCATTTTATTGTTGAATACTTTTTGCATGGAAGTCTCACTCCATCCTTAAGATTGGAGAAGGGCAAGAAGATTCCTGCCCCGTCCCCTTTCACTCTCTATATTTGTTATTGAGATTCCGCTGCTTTCTGCAGGTCTGCGAGCAGCTCTTCAGGTGTCGATCCGCCGGCGAAGAACTTGCCGAACGCATTCTGGCCGTCATCTTTGAACTTCGGAGTTCCGTAATCAAGACCCAGTGAACCTGCAGTAGTGGTTGCTCCGGTAAGAACATCTGTCAGCTGTTTCTGCAGTCCGCTCTCCGTGCCGGTCAGCTCATACTTCTGGGCAGGAACAGCCGCGCCGGTATCCCAGACGGTTTTGGCCCATTGATCTGCTCTCATTAGATAATCGAAGAATTTCTTGGCTTCTTCCGGATGCTTCGAGCTGCTGACCAGTGAATAGCCGCCGCCGTTCCAGGCCAGAAGGTCTGTATCCTTGCCTTTGCCGCCATCCACTACCGGGAATTTCAGCACAGCGACATTATTACGGAAGTCTTCGGACAGACTTTCATTCGTAGCCATTCCCGCTTCCCAGGAGCCCATGTACCACATTGCCGCTTTTCCCTGCGTAAATAAGTTCTGGGATGCGCCGTAGTCTGCGGTCATGAATGATTCCTGGAACAGCTTGGCCTCTCTTGCCTCACCCAGCAGCTTGGCCGCCGTGATGAAGCTCTCATCGGTTGTGAAGTTCTTCTTCTGCTCCACCGCATCCAGCATCAGGCTCTGATCTCCGCTCACCCGGATGACCAGGTCCTGGAAGAATGCCGCGAAGCTCCACAGGTCTTTACCGTTCACCGACATCGGCTCAATGCCTTTATCGCGGAATTGTTTGGCTGCATCCAGCAGCTCCGCGTAGGTAGCGGGTACATTTATGCCATTGTCTGCAAATATTTTTTTGTTATAGTAGATGACCTCATAGTCGCTGTTCCGGGGCAATCCGTACAATTTATCATTGAAAGTGAATGACTTGTATACGCCCGGGAGGAAGTTGTAGGTCTCCCCTTCGTACCCGGCCGGGTCCAGCTCTTTTACATAACCAGCCTGAACCAGTGTATTAAGCTCCGCTCCCCCGTGCACCATAGTGATATCCAGCGCTTCGTTAGAGGCCATATAGGCTTTTAATTTGTTCTTAAAAGGCTCTTCGGCCAGCGTTTCGAGTTCGATTTTCACATTAGGATTCTCTTTGGTGTAGTTGTCGATCACCATTTGCTCGGCCAGGCCCTGGCCCGATTTCCGGTCCGGAAGGTTGGAGAACACGCGCAGTGTGACTTGTTCAGCGGCGGGATCGGCTGCGTTGCCGTTTGTACTGCCTGCACTCTCATTCTGATCGTTGCCCCCGCATGCACTGAGTACCGAGACAGCTGCCAGCGCTGTAATCAGCAATAGATTCCGTGTAACTTTTGTATTCATAACCATTTAATCTCCCCCTAGTTGTTGTGATCTGGCTCGCCTTCTTTGTTGTGACCACATCGTAACAGAGAACCTAATCCGGGGTCAGTAGAGAAAAAGAGAGTAAAGTTTAAAATTGTCGACTCCTCTTCCGGCACCCTTGTTTAAATGCAGCAATACGCATAAGATAAAAAACAAAAAGGTTAGTGATCACGTGCTGCGTTTCTATTTAAATATGAATCTGCGATATAAGATAACGATTCTTATCTTCCTTCTGATCACCGCAGTAACTTTTGCTATAGGCGGATATTCGTATACCATCTCAAAGAAACAGATCATTAACAAAGTAAGCAACTCCAATCAGAGTGTGCTTAAGCAGATTGACAGCAATCTCTCCCGGATGCAGAAGACGATTGCCGACTGGGTTACGGTATTCAGCCTGGCTTCCGTTGTACAGGAGACGTTAAGAAGCAATACTCCGGATTCTGTCGAGATAGAGGATCAGTTCTATAACGGACCGACCGCGTCCATGATGAACCAGATGCTTGTGACCGGTAATTTCGATTATCTGGCGCTGTACGGCAGCCTGTCCGCACCCATGTTTCAGGTCGCCACCGATGACAGCAGCGGGGCCTACAGCCTGGACAAGATCACTCCGCACAAAATTTATAAGGAATCCGTTACCCTGAACGGCGCCTCCTACTGGTTCCCGCTGACGGAAGAGAATAATGTCTTTATTCAGAGCAACCGCAATGACAAGCTTGGCATGACCCGGATTATCCGCGATATTGTAAACGGAAACAGAATCGGCTTTGTATTTGTCGGCATAAATCTGGAGACGATCCGCAGAACCTACCTGACGGATCTCTATGATCAGGACCACGGCATTCTTATTCTGAATGAGAGCGGTAAGCAGCTCCTGGCCGCAGGTAAAGAAACGTATGACAAGAAGGCAGTAGACTTCGTGATGAAGCAGGCCGAAGCCGGCATTCTGTCCGGTTATACCATCGTGAACCTGCAAGGCGGGGATACGCTGCTGAACTATAATATCAATGCCAATGGCTGGATAACACTGTACAGTGTGCCGCTCAGTTCGTTGACCGAGGAGCTTAACTCAATAAAGTCGGCTGTGCTGATCATGATTCTGGCCAGTTTGCTCCTTAGTATACCCCTGCTGATGTTTTTCTCCTCATTCCTGACTGCACCGATCAAGACCCTTCTGCTGTCGATGCGCCGCTTCCAGAACGGTCAGTTCGAAGAGAAGGTTAACATTAAATATTGGGATGAGATCGGCCAGTTAAGCCGGGGGTACAACAACATGGTCGCCAATATTAAGGCGCTGGTGGACGATGCTTATCTGCTCAAGCTTAAAGAGCAGGAAGCGGAGCTCAAGGCGCTGCAGTCCCAGATCAACCCCCATTTTCTGTACAACATGCTGGATACGATTTTCTGGGAAGCCGAATCTGCGGGGCAGGACAAGATCAGTGAGATGGTGATCAACCTCTCCAGATTGTTCAGATTAAGTCTTAACCAGGGCAAGAGCTTCACCAGCGTAGCCAAAGAGAAGGAGCTTATCGAGCTGTACCTGTCGCTGCAGAAAATGAGATTTAAAGACTCTCTGGATTTCGTGATTGATATCCCTGAAGAGCTGCACCCCTATGTCATTCTGAAGCTCAGCCTGCAGCCTTTTATTGAGAACGCGCTGATTCATGGGATTGAACGTAAACGCGGGGGCGGCTGTGTGAGTATCAGCGGACAACGGACCGGAGATCAACTGATGTTCGTGATTGAAGATAACGGGGGCGGCATGAGCAGCGAGACCCTGCAGAAGATTCTCACCCTGCCGGATGAATCGGATATTTATACGGCCCGGGATACCGGGGGATACGCGGTGCAGAATGTCCAAGCCAGACTGAAGCATTTCTATAAAGGGGATTTCACACTGCATTACACCAGCGTCCCGGGAGAGGGTACACGCGTGGAGATCATAATTCCGGCTATCTTGAATGATATTTAGGCTGAATATAAGAAGAAACGGCTTCGCCGTCCTCTGAAAGAGGCGGCATCCGTTTCTCCAAAAATAGAAGGATAATGGATAGCGTGAAACCTATAAATTCTTATATTTCAAGTGGAAACAGTTACGCCGTCCTTTAAAGGACGGAGCGTTTCAGCGAGAAATAGAAGGATAAGTTATCATGCGAAGCATATAAATTCTTATATTTTAAGAACATAACAAGAAGCGCAGAGGACCGGAGGGATTATCACTTGTTTAATATGATTATCGTGGACGATGAAGAACGGGCCCGTGTCGGGATCAGAACCTTAATCGACTGGCAGGCGCACGGAATTATGATTATTGCCGAGGCCAGAGACGGCCAGGAAGCACTGGATATTCTGGGTACCCACCCGGTCGACATCATGCTGACGGACATCCGGATGCCGCAAATGGACGGTCTGGAGTTAATCTCCATTGTCTCCGGGAAGTATCCCCATATCAAATCGGTGATTATGAGCGGATATGATGATTTCGCCTATGCCCAGCAGGCTATTAGAGTCGGAGCCAGCAACTATCTGCTGAAACCAAGCCGGAGACAGGAGATTCTTAATACAATACTGGATATCACCGAGCAGATTCAATCGGAGAAGCTGGAGATCAAATCGCTGGAGCATCTGCGGCAGGGCTTCCGGGAGAGTCTGCCCCTGCTGAAGGAGAAGACCTTAAGCCAGCTGGTTCTCACCGAGAGTCCTTCATATCCGCGGCTGCTGGCCAATCTGAAGATGAACAATCTGGTATTTCCTTATCTGCTGTATGGCGTGATTTTGCTGCGGATTGATAATTTCCGGCAGCTGCACCAGAAATATCTGCATGAGGATACGGAGCTGCTGAAATACGGGCTGAAGAATATTTGCGAGGAATCCCTTCCGGACACGATAGTATGTATCGCCTTTGAACATCAGGATGATATTGTCCTGATCCTTAATACGGATGAGCTACTGGATCATGAGGAATTAAGCGGATATATCCGGATCATTCAGGATAATATCCTGAGTTATCTCCGGTTCACGGTCTCTGCCGGAATCGGAAGTATAGATAAGAATCTTCAGCATTTACGGCGTTCTTTTCTGGAGGCATCCCAAGCGCTGAATACGAGAAACTACACAGGCACCGGCAAAATCGTGGAGTTCAGCGGGGAATTTGATGATGAAGCCTCCCAATCCTCTTACCCTCTGCATGAGGAGCAGGAGGTGCTTAAGGCTGTCCGGAACGGCTCCCCCGAAGAAATCGCCGGGAAGCTTACCCTGTTCAACGTGGCCCTGCAGCCCGAAACGGTATCCAGGGACCAGGTGATCAAGTCGAGCTTCGCCCTGTTCTTCGCGCTGTATAAATTATGCATTGAGAATAACGTCAACGTGAACAAGGTGTTCGGACAAAATCTGACCGAGCTGATCCAGGTTCTGTCCCGCTCCAGTCTGGATCACATTTTTCAGTCTCTGCTTGAGACTGCCCTTCTGGTCAGTGAGCATTTGACCTCCAAGAAAAACAGCAACAAATTGCTGGAAGCAGCCAAGCTCTATATCGGGCAAAATTACATGAAGGATATCAACCGCGAGATTGTCGCCAGAGAAATCTATATTACACCCGGCTATTTAAGCCTGCTGTTCAAGCAGCAGCTCAAAATCAGCTTCACCGATTACCTGCATAAGATACGCATAGAGCATGCATGTCTGCTATTCAAAGATCCCGGAATGCGGATCGAGGATATCGCTCTGCAGTCCGGGTATAATGATACGAAATATTTCTATCAGGTGTTCAAAAGGTATAAGGGCATTACTCCGAATCAGTTCCGCAGCAATGCGGAGTAACGGGAGTAAGGCGGAATGACGGGGAGTTACGGGGAGTTACGGGGAGTTACGGGGAGTAACGCGGAGTGACGCGGAGTGACGGTGAGTTACGGGGAGTGACGGTGAGTAATGCGGAGTAATGGAGAGTAAGGGCAGTGCGCATTGCGTTGCGGGCTTCCGCCGGAAGTCAGCTGTGATAGCTCTCCACCGGCCCCAGATAGGAATACGGCAGCGGTCCGGCAGACAATACCAGCTTCTGCAGGACAAGTCCGGCATCCAGTCCGTAAAAGCGCAGCGTATGCTGGCCCTTGGCCAGTACATGACGGGTAACCTGCGTATGAATATTGTCCATCACCGCACGGCACCACGGCTCATTGTCATGGTTGCCGCCTTCATAACCCGGAGGCAGCGCATCTGCGGTGACCGGCGGTTCCCCGTCGAATCCGGCGGCATACTTCAGGCCGCAGACTGGAGACAACTGGTTAGTCGGCGCAATATAGGCGGTCAGGCTGTATTCGCCGTCCTGATGGACGAGCAGCCGGTACTCCAGACAGGGCGCTTCCTGCGGCTGATCAAAGGAGCTGCCGGCGGGGAACATTTTGACCGAAGATAAGGTCCGTCCGTAGTTGTTAATGGTCTTCCACTCGGCTCCGGATTTCGCCACGCGGTTTGTAGTATGCTCCGCTTCGATAGAAACGGTATTATGCGTCTGGATGAAGGTCATCGGCGGCACATTGGTAATGTCGGTCCACTCCACTGCTACTTGGACGGTTACGTTTGTGCCGGCACCTGTAACGGAAATCTCACCAGAAGCTGCCCCCTCTGCCTTCTCCCAATCTACCGAAACCCGGATCGCCGCTCCAGTATCCACCCAGCCGTGATCCTGATCCAGGCTGATCCAGTCCGCACTGCTGACTGCCTGATAATCGAACCCCGCACCGCCGCTGCTGACCGTAATCTCATAGCTCTCCTGCTGAAGATTCGTAAACGCCGGGAGACCCGCTGTCCCTGCCGTGTAACCCTGCTCCGTTCCCTCTACACCAACAATCATGATGGCTTTCTTGGCAGGGGTCACTCTGCTGACCTCCGGATAACTCCAGCCGTCCGCGTTCCAGTTGACATAGCCGACATGCGGGGAGCTCATCATGCCCTGCCATTTGCCGCCCGAGATTCCGGTATTGTAGTGCTGCTCCAGCTGCTTATCCCGTTCAATCGCTTGCTCTGCCAGATCAGCGTATTGATTGGAGAGTCTACTTCCCCGCTTAGCATGCAGGCGGTTCAGCCCCGCATAAATCTGCATTGCGAGGACATTGGCGGAGGCCACTGCCGGATAATAGACCAGCTGGTAGTAGGCATCCCTGCTCGCTGCGGGAAGTTCAAGCTCATAATCTGCAGCTGCCTGCTCCAGTCTGAGCGCCTGTTCCAGTACTCTTTGCGCCTCTTGATGATGCAGCACGCTGAAGGTGCCCGCTCTGACAATCTCCGGCTTACGCCGCCCGTTCATCCGGGTATACTCCGCCAGTACCGCTGCGATTCCGTCAACCGTCCCGGGCTTCAGGCCAGCTCCGAACTGCTGCTCCACCCACCGCCGGGTATATTCTTCTGTCTGGTTAATCGCTCCGGTTCCCCAGGCTTCAAAGTCATAAGCTAAGTCCATGAAGTAGGATAGCGGCAGCTCCATCGGCTTCAGATCGCCGACATTCACCACCCAAATATCGCGGATGCCGTAATCATAGGCCATGGTCATCTGCTCCCAGACCTTCTCCAGCGGAGTTACATTCACCCACTCATAGGAATACGGACCGCCATGATAGTCGAAATGGTAGTAAATTCCCCAGCCGGCGTCCCGTTGCTGCTCATGTTTTTCCGGGATTTTGCGGAGATTGCCGAAGTTGTCATCCGAGAGCAGAATCGTCACATCCTGCAGCACCTCCCAGTCCTTCAGTCCTTCTGCTTCCGCCGTACCGTACCAGTACTTCTCGACCTCCTTGTACACAGCCAGAACCTGAGGCATATGCTCCAGATTGTATTTCTTCAGCAGGGCCTTCTGGGTAAGGATAATCTGCTTCAGCAGCTCAATATTCTCCTGGTCTGAGCCTTCGAGGGCAGAGTCACTCTCTCCGCGCATGCCGAGTGTAACCAGATTATCATAGTGTCGGTTGCGCTTAATTCCGTCTTCCCAGAAGGCGGTAATCGCTTGCGGGTTGCGGGCGAAATCCCACAGATTGCTTGTCCCGTACTGCGCGTACACCTTCTGCCATTCGCTGCCGGCCCTGAACAACGGCTCATGATGCGACGTTCCCATAACAATGCCGTATTCATCGGCATGAACCGCATTGGCAATCGGACTGCTTGTACCATTCAGACTGAATTCTGCACTCCACATCGCTGGCCACAGAAAGTTCCCCTTCAGTCTCAGGATTAGCTCGAACACTTTGTCGTAGAAGCCCTCATTGAAATCGCCAAAAGCATGCGTGACCCAGGAGCCGAGCGACGGCCAGTCATCATTCAGGAAGAACCCCCTGTATTTAACGGAAGGCTCTCTGGAGCTGCGATTCAGTCTGCTTGCAGGAATGGACAGTGTGGTGTTCTGCTCCGGAACCACATCCGCAAAATACACCCACGGGCTGACCCCGATCAGCTCAGAAATGGAGTAGATGCCATAGATTGTCCCGCGTTTATCGCTGCCCGCAATGACAAGCGCCCGGTCCACGCCAGGCAGTGGAGCTTCAACCAGCTGCAGCCGGTAGCACTCCCGCTTGCCTTGAATCGACGTGACGTCGAGGACGCCTTCTGCAATCAGCCTGTCGATCAGCTCATTTCCGCCTATGGCTCCGGCGATGACGACGGTTCCTGAGAGCTGTTCTTTTCGTGTCAGAATCACAGGTGCTATACCGCTCACCAGCTCGATATCCGCGCCGAAAGACTCCGCCACCCGGCGCAGCCCGTTATAATCTGTCCCCTTCGGGTCCAGATAAATATGAACCGCCTGGTCTGGCGCGGCAAGTATAAAGTCCTCATTCGATTTCATGGAATAGCTTCCTCCCGGATTGTCCGATTTCGTATGCTTACGCACATTATATCGGGAAAGCGGTTACAGGTTCCATGGTCTAACTAGTAAGTTTTTGTAATTAGTAAAGGAGGCGCTAAGCCGTCACCAGCTTATAGCCCGTTGAACTGCTTGAGCATGTGAATGAACTGGTGCAGCTCGTCGTCATTCCATACCGCAGTCCGCCCGAAGAACACGGACCCCTTCTCGTTAAGGGCAGCTATTGTCTGCTGCTGTCCCTGCTCTGTAAGTGAGAGAAGGATGGCCCGCCCGTCATCGGGTGAGGCTTCTCTGCTCACATAGCCCAGAGACTCCAGCTGTTTGATCAGACGGCTGACCGCGCTGCGGTCCATAGCCGTTGCTTCCGCAATGGCGGCAGCACTTGCCGGCCCATAGGAATAGAGCCAGCGGACAATATGGAAGGCGGCCGGCTGCAATGAGGAATCGAACCGCGCGGCGGCTTTGACATTCAGCGCATGCGCTGCGCTGATCAGTGCGTTAAGCTGCTCTCCCAGCGCCAGCTCCAGCTGTTCTCTCGAGTCAAGCCTTGATTGATCAATGTTTATTGGGTCATTGTTTACTTGGTGATTATTGTTTACTTCGTTATCGTATTTTGGGTTCTGCTTCATATTCATTCACCTGTCCTTAATTCAGAGATAACCGCCGCAAATATAGTTGACATATATCCATTATATAATTATAGTGGACATATATCAATTATACATTAATTAAAGGAGAATAACCATGCCCAAACAACCAACCGTTGTCATCACCGGAGCCACTAGCGGACTGGGACAGCTTGTAGCCGTCCAATTGGCGGAAAGAGGCTATGCGCTTGTCCTGACTGCCCGCAGTGAAGAACGTGCTGCGGCTACCAGAACCATCATCGAGGCCCGTCAGCCTGCTGCAACTATCCGTTTTGTCTATGGAGACCTGTCGCTGATGCAGGATGTGAACCGGGTTGGCGCTGAAATTGCTGCCGCCTGCCCTTCCATCGACGTACTTTTGAACAATGCAGGAATCCACGCCTTCGAGCCCCGCACCACTGCCGAAGGTTTGCCGGAGATGATGGCTGTGAACTATCTGGCACCGTGGCTGCTGACGCATAGACTGGAGACTTCGCTGCGCAATGCAGGCAAGGCCAGAGTAGTCAACGTAGCCTCTGAGGCTTCGCGCCGTCATGGTGTACTCAGCCTGCCCGGGGACTTAACGGATACTGCAGCTTTTACTGCCCGGGGCTCCTCTCCTGTCTACGGCAAAACCAAACTGCTAAACATCATGTTCACGGCAGAACTGGCCCGGCAATGGGCAGGCAGCGGAATAACAGTCAATGCCCTGAATCCGGGCTTCAATGTAACCGGACTGGGACGCGAACTGCGGTTCGCTTCTGTGATCGAGCGGATCCTGAAGCTCATCCGGCTCGGAGACCCGCGAAGAGGAGCAGAGATTATCACCCGGTTAATCGTGGACCCGTTTTTTGGGACAGTAACCGGAGGTTATTTTAACGTGGGCACAGGAAAGTCCATTGTACCGGTATCCCCTGGCGGCGATGAAGCGATGCAGCGCAGGTTGTGGGCAGATACACGGGAGCTGCTGGGGGAAAACCGGGATTAGATGATATGTGTCGCTTTTGTTCTACAGACGGAAGCGGGAAACACGATTTTCTAAGGACAGAAACATACAGGTGAATTAAGACATGGATTGACTTTATATTCCATTGTTGATAATGTGAAGGGGCCAAATGGTTGTAAATACCATACGGAGGATTCAATCATAATTTTTGTCTTTACTTGTGTGGTTCAGAGTTGTTAACTTAATGTATCTTGCTCAACAATCGGGATGAATACTTGGAATATAAATTAGAGTTTACTCATGGACAATAAGTTTTCCATATTGTGCATGAGTTATTTACGTGGAGATATATCCTAACCCTACTCTTACTATATAAATGATAAATGATAGAAATTGAGGTATGAGATGAAAAATACAAAAAAAATTATTATTGGATTAATTTCCTTAATAACTCAACTTTCGCAGCCTAAATCTCCAAACAAACCCTTGATATA